>CAZFON010000319.1:0-2523 GCA_964520185.1 uncultured Planctomycetales bacterium
CCAAGATGGTCTTATCGTTGGCACCGTCCAGGACGGCCAGGGTGCGGCCTTCGACCTTCAGGTCCTTCAAGATGGCCGCAAAATCCTTGGTCTTGCCCGAGGGGACCTCGAGGTTATCGACGCACAAAAGATTGTTGCCTAAAAATTTCGCATTCAAACTTTCACGCAAGGCAGCAACGCGCACCTTTTTAGTGGTGTTGTAGCCGAAATCGCGCGGATGAGGTCCGAAAGTGATACCGCCTTTTTTCCACAACGGGGAACGGCTTGATCCCTGACGGGCACGGCCGGTACCTTTTTGGGCCCAGGGTTTCTTACCGCCGCCGGAGACCTCCGAACGGGTCTTGGTGGAAGCATTGCCCTGGCGCTGGTTGGCGTTGTACATCACGACCGCCTGATGGATCACGGCTGACTGCACAGGCCCTCCGAACTGCTCGTTGGGCAATTCAACGCTGGCTGATTTCTTTCCTTTAATATCTACGACACTTAATTCTGGCATATATCCTTTAACCTTTTATTTCTTGGTAGTCTTGGCAGCAGCGGCCTTACTCTGTTTCATCGGGTTACGCGGGGCCGCACTCACCGCCTTCTTTTCTTCCAGTGAACGGAAAGCCCTCTTCTTCGAGATCCTGATGACCACAACACCATTCTTGTGGCCGGGAACAGCACCTTTGACCAAAAGCAGGTTCTGGTCGGCGTCCACGCGCATGATGCGCAATGATTGCACGGTCACGGTGTCCATACCCATATGGCCGGGCATGTGTTGTCCCTTATAAACGCGGGATGGGTCTGAGCTGGAACCGATGGAACCGACCCGGCGGTGATGCATGGAACCGTGAGCTGCCGGACCGCCGTTCCAATTCCAGCGGACCATACCCCCCTGAAAACCTTTGCCGATGGATGTACCTGTCACATCCACGAAGTCACCGGCCTTGAAAAGATCGGCCTTGAGCTGATCGCCTACCTTATAGTCCTTGTTATCGGCGGATTCGAATTCTTTGATATGCTTGAGCGGACTTAAACCGATCTTCTTAAAATATCCCAAGACCGGCTTCTTTAAACGGGTCTCTTTGACCGGCTCATAGCCTAAGACGACCTTGCTGGGTTTCTCTTTTAAACCTAAAACCGTGCAAGGACCGGCCTCGACAACAGTCACCGGCGTGATATTGCCTTCGTTGTCAAAAATCTGGGTCATGCCTAATTTCTTGCCCATAATGCCGCGGATCATTTATAAACTCCCATCTGTGTCAAAAGATAGACTTAAAGACACAAGGTTTTTTTACTGTTTAATCTCGACATCCACGCCGGCCGGCAAATTCAATTTGCGCAGGGCCTCCACTGTTTTGGAGGTGGGATTGACCAGGTCGATCAGCCGCTTGTGAGTGGCCAATTGGAACTGTTCGCGAGACTTCTTATCGATGACCGGAGAACGTAGCACCGTGTACAATTCCTTCTTCGTGGGTAGCGGGACCGGCCCGAAAATTTGGGCGCCGGTACGGATCGCTGTATCCACGATCTCCTGGGTGCTTTGGTCGATCAACCGGTGATCGAATGCCTTTAGTTTTATACGTATTTTTTGCATTAAGCAATGATCTCCGAAATAACACCTGCGCCGACGGTATGACCGCCTTCACGGATGGCGAAGCGTAATTCCTTTTCCATGGCAACTGGTGTAATAAGCTCAACGGTCAGGGTGACATTGTCGCCCGGCATGCACATTTCAGTACCTTCAGGAAGAGCGGCCGTACCGGTCACGTCCGTGGTACGGAAATAAAATTGCGGACGGTAACCCTTGAAAAATGGGGTGTGCCTCCCGCCTTCTTCCTTGGTCAAAATGTAGACCGAAGCTTTGAACTTGGTATGCGGTTTGATGGAACCAGGGGCCGCTAAAACCATGCCTCTTTCCATGTTGTCCTTGTCAGCACCGCGCAACAGAAGACCTACGTTGTCGCCAGCCTGGCCTTCATCCAATTCCTTGCGGAACATTTCAACACCGGTAACGACGGTCTTGGTGACGGCAGGACGCAAGCCCACCACTTCGAATTCTTCACCGACCTTGACCCGTCCGCGTTCGATACGGCCGGTGGCCACTGTACCACGGCCTGAGATGGAGAATACGTCTTCCACGGCCATGGAGAAAGGCTTGTCCAATTCACGTACAGGAGCGGGGATATACTCATCGACCGCTTTCATCAGATCAATGATAGGCTTGGCTTTGCCTTCGAAATCCTTAGGATTGTTCAAAGCATCCAACGCGCTGCCCTTGATGATGGGAGTATTGTCACCGTCAAATTTATACTTGGTCAAGAGATCACGGACTTCCATCTCGACTAATTCCAACAATTCCTTGTCCTGGACCTGGTCACATTTATTCATGAAAACCACGATCCTGGGGACGTTCACCTGGCGGGCCAAAAGGATGTGCTCGCGGGTCTGAGGCATCGGGCCGTCAGTGGCGGACACGACCAGGATAGCGCCATCCATCTGGGCGGCACCGGTGATCATGTTCTTGATATAATCCGCGTG
>CAZFON010000320.1:0-2518 GCA_964520185.1 uncultured Planctomycetales bacterium
TAGCAGCTAGAAATTTATACCTTGCCTCTGCCCTGGGACGGAAATACTGGGGATAAAGGAATTCAGCAAAACTGTACTCTTTTTGGAGAGGGTCCGTTACCTTACGGATCGACCCGTAAGGATAATTCCCGGGATATTCAGGATCAACATAAAAAGAAAAATTAGGCTCTGACTCCTTCTCCTGGATCAAATAATCAAGCGTTGTTACCAATAGGACCGTATTGTTCGTTGCATTGCTGTAATGAAGGCACATTCCATAGATCCTTTTGCCCTGCCATAATCCTGAGAGCAAACTAGCCGCAATAAAAACAACCATCAGTCCTTGTTTCAGTCTTGTAGCTTCTTTCACTTTTAAAAGCAAAAAAGCCATGATGACAACGATGACCCAATACATATACAAAAAATAGGAATTTACTCCCACAGCAGCCCACAACGTTCCCATTTCCTGACGGCGGCCAATAACAATGACCGCTACATAGGAAGCCAGCAGGGCCAGCAATACGATCAAAAACTTGAAATTCTTAAAACCACGACGGCCAATCCATGCCAGTCCTATAAATGCCGCCAGGATCATAAGCTGCAAAACCACCTGAGGGTCATTGAATATCAATGGTTTGAATCTCATCACTTCGTTTGGAAAAAACATGGTGCGGATACCAAGCATATAATGATACAAACCGTTGAACAAACCCTCATAAAGCCACCAGAAGCTCAAATAAAAGAAAGCTAACACCGATCTTCCAAAGACCATGCCCTTCATGATACCGGTAACAGGGCCATGAGAGACGTGATCCACATAGACGTAATTAAAATAGCTTAAAAACGCGTATAAAATAACGGGTAGAGCCAGGATGAAAAGCCTTGCTCTTGTTTTGGGAAAAGAAATGACCAGTAGCCCGGTGATGAACAAAGCCCAAATATTGGCCGTCTCGTAGATAAAACAGGCGATAAAAAAATAAACCAGCATCCGTGCTACACGTGCCCTGGAAACCCCGTTTTCTTCAAAACAAAAAACCATTTGTTCTATAGCCCCTACCATACAAGCCATCATCAATAAATAACTGCTCAGATGCGGCCAGGTCACCAACTCATAATTAAAGATCGATAAGGCAAAAAGCCATGTCCCTGCAAAGGCAAACCAGCCTCCGGACAAATGCCAGAGCAGGCGTAACAAAAACCAAATCAAGATCAAGTGACCAGCCAAACCGATCAGCTGCCAGACCCAAAAATGATGCCCGAGGACCACCTGCTCAGTGCCGAGCATGGCGTACAGCAAAGGTCTGAATAAAAGCTCATCACCAGGTGCTATGGTGCGATGGCGGTTATGGTCATAGCAGCCGACGATCAAATCCCAGGGACGTTGGCCCAAACCGGATGTCTCGGAAAGATAAATGACCTGATCTGCCCGTGGTGGGAAATAAAGTGAAGGGAAATAAAATATCAGCACAGCCAGGGCGATCAAGCCAAAGGCCAGCCAACGCATGAGATCATCTTTAACCATGTTAAAGTATTATAACAAAAAGGTTACAAATAAAGGTGACAGGTACATTTTTCTTTTAAAATTTAGAAAATAAATGTACCTGTCACCTTTATTTTAATTACAAAAAACATGGAAGGTCGTGCAGCTCCAGGCAGGCAGGACATCCAGCCCCTCGGCATTCCTTGAATCAGGGCGGCTTGTCCTCCACAAGTAATCAAAACGCCCCTGGTATGTCGCAATGGTCGAAGGCGCTGTGATCACCAGTAAATTTTCTTCATTCCTTTCTTCCGCGGTCAGGGTCCAGTTAAAAGAGCCGGTGATAAGCGTTTTACCATCGATGATCGCGAATTTATTGTGCATCAGGCCAAAACCCAGATGATAGCGCACCTGAAGGCCATTCTTAACAAGGTATCCGCTTTTAGAGGCTGCTTCTATTTCCTGGCTCTGGTCCAATACGATCCTGATCTGAACATTGTGTTGCTGCGCCTTGACCAAGGCCCTGGCAATGTCCCTGGAGGAGAGATAATACATGGCGATATCGATCGTTTGAGCCGCTTTCTTGATTTCTGATATGACCGCATGCTGGCAGCCCCCGTTAGGCGAAAAATAAACCTTGATCGTCTGGCCTTCACAAAAGCTTGCTGTGACGCAAAATATCAAAAAGAAAACTATTCTTTTCATTAAATGATCATAACAGAATATTGATATTACATCAACCCGTATATGATAAAGGGACACTTATCGCGCATCCCCATATGCTATACTTGTTAATGGTATTGATTGAAGAAAAAATAATTTCTTCTTTTCAAGAAGCCAAAATGAGGTTAAAGTGATGGCGATGAAGAAAGATAAAAAGATCCTTTTCCTGGCTTCCTTCGAGGACGCCTCCATCCTGCGCAAATTCGGCATCCTGTTTTTGATCACCTCCATTGTCCCCATGTCGCTCATGTATTACATCTACGTGGAGATGACCAAACAGGGACACTTGACCATAACCACGGCTAATTACACCTACATCATGTACCTGACGGGGTTAGG
>CAZFON010000321.1:0-2506 GCA_964520185.1 uncultured Planctomycetales bacterium
TGCTGAGCTTCACACCAAAACCAATGTTCTTGTCCTTGAACACGAAGCCCCATTTAAACCTGATCATATCCACAAAGCCTGCCGCCCATTTAGGTAATGGGTTAACGGCCGTTTCAAGGGTATGCTCAGCACCGTGACCGGCTTCCGCACCGCGGAAATTCGCCACATGATACCCGAGCTGCGTTATAGAGGAAGCCTGTACCTCGTCTTCGGACGTATCAAAAGTATCGGTCTCAGTAAGCGGGAACACGCGGGCCAGATAGCTATGCCCTGCTCCAACGGACTTGCCTAACATGCCAAGAAGCCACTGCACCATGATCCAGAAAGTATCCTCACCAACACTGAATTGTTTTGTGCCAAAGGTGTAATCCTTCATAAACACATACGTGCTCAGGAACAACATCCCCAACTTCGGACGCTTTGTAAACATATGCTGTGCGTACAGCAAACGTTTAGCCTCTTCAAAACGTAATTCCGTATCAGCGTCGTAAGAAGAAATAATATAATCGTATCTCCTGATATACGGCAACCCATACTCCGCACGACGTTCTTGCATCTTATAGACTAAATTACGGAGAAAGGCGCTGGCTGCGATGGCTCTGGGCGCTTTGCCCTTGGCAACATCATTATGCAGGGCTGACATGGGATTATTATTTCTCAATGCAAGAAGTGTGTTTTCTATTGCAGCTTTATTCTGGGCGGTAACCGGCATGGCCTTAACCCCGGCATAAATATATTCCCTAAGCTCGGGATGGTCTTCGAGAACAACTCCCAACTGACGCGGTGATTCAATACCCTGCCCATAGATGCCAGGAAGCATGGCTGCCTGCTCTTTATAATTGACGAACACCGCACACCACACACTGCGATAGAACTGGCCTACATAATGTTCTTCAGCCACCCGGTCAAGTGTCAAGGCAGCTTCGTGTTCTTCCGGAGTTCCGGTGTATAAGGCGTTAAATGTCTTGTTCCTGATGATCGGGACAATATTATCTAACGCATTTCTAACTATTGTCGGCAATATGCCACTATTACCTTCCGTGACGATCCTGATGACCTGATTAATGAAATACCATTTGTAGGCCTTGCGTTCATGCTGGCTCACCTCGATAACGGTCTTGGCAATCGTCTGGCTGCGATGGTTCATCAATGTTTCTTCCAAAGACTCTTGCCTGAATCCGTTTCTAAACGCCCTATAGGCAGGGGTCTCGGAAGTCCCGAGGTCCTTTGTAAATTGCTCCCATGTGTAATAAGCCACTCTGGCCAGCTTACCATTGACCATGGTCGCGTAAGGTACAATCTTCCCTGCCTGGTCAAACATGCAATTTACATCGTGCTGCTCAACATAAATAAAGAAGATGTCCCGCAGATTGGTCGATGGAGGATTGTTCTTGATCCATTCAAGACCCCTGTTCCCGGCTGCCAAATGGGCGACAAACTTTTCAATATACTTAAATTCAGAGGCAAAATTGATCCTCAATCTGGCCCCAACCGTTTGACCGGCCATTCCGCCTGTGGCAGGAGTATTGTAATAATCGCGATTATAGCTGGTCTTTTCAGTTGCGCTGAAATAACGGCTGAAATGAGGAGGCAGGTTATACGGGTTATACGGCAGATCAACTGGCAACCCTGTCTTACGATCGAGATCCATATTGCGACGATCGTCACCCACCTTCAAGAATGAAAGCGCCTTGCATTCGCCGGCCAAGTTCAGTAAATAATCAGCAATGTTAAAGCAGGTAAAGATCGTGAGGCTATTAACGAATATGCTCATACCAGCGGCAAGGGCCGGATGAATGATCCCAGCGTACAAACAACCCACGGCTTGGGAGGCCAGCCATGTCATTACTGAGAAAATACCCGCCTTAGTTAAAATCCATGCTATCCCTAAGAACAACGTCAACCGCAATACGGCAAACGGGAATGCCGCAATCTTGGCCCACTTATAAGTGTTCTCGTTAGAATCTTTTTCCTTCATGATTCTCTTAATGGTTCTTTCAACGTGATATATGCTTCCCACATAATTACGTGCCATAAACCAGACAACCAGCAATCCGGCATACCAAAGAGCCATATAAATCATGCTGATATACAACCCTGCACGCAACATACCCCAAACGCCTGCTCCTGCCGCGTTAAGGAAGCCTTGAACACCAAAGAGCGAGATGGCCCATGGAAGCGTATGAGAATAAAGGATAAAGGACGCTCCGGCAAAAGCCGCTAACAAGACCGTGTGGAAAATATTACCTATCCATTGATGCTGATTCTTCTTGCCTAATGACCAGAAATTAAAGAAGTATTCCCTGAATTTAGGCCCCTTAAAGAAGTTAACCATCAGGATATTGGAAGCGCCCAGCAAAATTGACGATCCGATATAAGCATATGGCGTATGTATCATGACCAGCCCAACGGCTACCGCTACAAGGCTTCCTAAAAAGACTGCTTTACGAATTCTCAGCACATGTTTCATGTGTAAATATTCTTCAGGTTCTCCCGATGTAACTGT
>CAZFON010000322.1:0-2505 GCA_964520185.1 uncultured Planctomycetales bacterium
TTTTGCCTGGGCTTTTTGATCTTTGTCCTGCTTGTCTTCGGCACCTTGAGCCGCAGTGGCCTTAAAGGCATGTGGCATGCGCTCATTCCTTCAACGCTGCCCAAATGGCTGATGCCCTTTTTTTTGGTCGTTGAATTAGCCAGTATCTGTGTGCGCAGTGCTGCCTTGATGATACGGCTTTTTGCCAACATGATCGCCGGTAACATGGTCATCCTGTCTTTCTTAGGATTGACCCTTATTTTAGGCTGGTTTAACCCCATAGGATTCACCGTTGGGATAGCAGGGGTGATCCTGGCCATCCTGATATATTGCCTGGAAGTTTTTATCGCATTTTTGCAGGCCTATATCTTTGTCTTGTTGTCCGCCGTATTTATCGGACAAATGTATCATCCGGAACATTAAAACAACACCAGAAAGGAATTATTTTATGAACCCTCAATTATTGCATTTAGGTCAGGTCTCCGCAGGTGCCGGCATCGGCATTTCGGTCGTGGGTATGGGCATCGGGGTCGGCTGGATCTTCTCTTCCGCCATCCAATCAGTGGCCCGCCAGCCGGAAATGGCCAAACAATTGACCACCCTGATGTATATCGGCATGGCCCTGATCGAAGGCATGGCTTTTTTCGGTATTGTCCTGTGTTACCTGGCCATCAAAGGTTAAGTTAAAAGAAGGCGGTAATCTATGGAAACTTCTGCAGCTCAACCGGGGATACTAAGTCCGGATATAACGCTCGTCGTCCTTACCTGGATCTCGTTCATTGCTTTGCTTTTTATCCTGCATAAATTTGCCTGGAAGCCGATCCTGACAGGTTTAAAGCAAAGGGAGGATTATATCCGCAAGTCCCTGGAAGATGCTGACAAGCTCAATGAACAATTGGCACAAGTCGATGCTGCCAAAGCCAAGGTCCTTAATGAAGCCAAGGAAAAGGCCAATACCATCATCGAACAGTCCCGTAAAATGGGCCATGAGCTGGCAGGCCAAATAGAAATTCGGGCCAAAAAAAGCGCTGAGGAGATCATTAACAGCGCTCATGAGGAAATTGCGGGGGAGTATGAACGCGTACGCAATGCCCTGAAAAAAGAAAGCGTCCAAACGGCCATTACCCTTGCTGAAAAGATCCTGAAAGAGAATTTAAACACTGAAAAGAACCGTAACCTGATCAATGATGCCATCAAGGACATTTAAAAGAACATGAGCCATACCGCTGACCGTTACGCTAAAGCTCTTTTTGAACTAGTCAAAGAAGAAGACGATCTTGAGGCCGTGCAAACTTCCTTGAATGCCATCAGGGACCTCATTGCCTCATCAGCCGATTTTCGTATGTTCTTGACCAACCCCATCCTTTCTTATGAGGAACGTACCGCCTTGTTAAAGACTTTGTTCGAAGGCAAGATCCCTGGTCTTGTTTTAAAATTCCTTTTATTCATTACCTATAAAAAGCGCCTGGTCATCATTAAAAACATCATCGAATCTTTTGATGAGCTTTACCTGGCTGCCACCGGCCAACAGCGGGCCTATGTCACCACGGCCCTGCCCATCGAGGAGGCTGATAAAAACTTTATCAACCAGCGTTTAAGTGATAAATTCCGGATCAAAATGCTGACGCAATGGCAGACAGACGCTTCGTTGATCGGAGGCTTTCGTATCTTTACCCAGGATAAAATGTACGATTACAGTTTCAGCAACCAGTTAAACAATTTTTTCCAGCAGGCGACACGGCCGGCTTAAGACCTTGTAGGAAGGAATCATTATGTCCCAACAATTAATACCAGATGAAGTTTCTTCTATCCTCAAAAAGCAGTTGGCCAATTTCGAAAGCAAGGTTGAAACCTATGAGGTGGGCACTGTCCTGAACGTGGGTGACGGCATTGCGCGCATTTTCGGTCTTGCCAATGTCATGGCCGGCGAACTGGTGGAATTCCCCAATGGCATCAAAGGCATAACCTTGAACCTGGAAGAAAGCAATGTTGGTGTCGCCATTTTCGGTTCAGATGCGGACATCAAGGAAGGCGATGAGGTCAAGCGCACGGGCAAGATAGCTTCCGTACCTGTGGGTGAAGGCCTGCTGGGCCGTATTGTCGATGCCCTGGGCGCACCTATCGACGGAAAACCAGCCTTTACGGCCAAAACCCTGCGGGCCATTGAGGTCAAGGCACCCGGGATCATCGACCGCAAGAACGTGCACGAGCCCCTGCAAACAGGGATCAAGGTCATTGATGCCCTGACACCCATCGGTCGCGGCCAGCGTGAATTGATCATCGGGGACCGTAAAACAGGTAAAACCACCCTTGCTATTGATACCATCATCAATCAAAAAGGCAAAGGCGTGTTTTGTTTTTATGTGGCCGTGGGCCAAAAAAGATCAACGGTCGTTCAGGTTTACGAGACCTTGCGCAAATTCGGGGCCATGGAATATACCACCATCGTGGCAGCCACAGCCTCAGATCCGGCACCGATGCAGTTCTTAGCGCCCTATGCCGGTTGCGCCATGGCTGAATTTTATC
>CAZFON010000323.1:0-2499 GCA_964520185.1 uncultured Planctomycetales bacterium
GGATAGGCTCAGGCTTACTGCCGTCAAAACCGGGATTCACATCCTCGCGCATCAGGGTAAGCTTAATACTGGTCCCTTTCAGGATCTGGCGCATCAGGTCACGTCCGCTGCCGTGCATGACATCGGTCAGCACCCTGAACTTGGCCGTCTTTATTTTTTTGAGATTGATATACCCGCGCAAAAATTTAACGTACTCTTTCTTGAAGTCATGCACCACGATGGCGCTCTGCTCAATGGCATCGGCGTATTCCAAGCGTTTAACTTCTGACTGCCCCAAATATCCCTCGATGGCATTGGTAATATCTTTGGATGCGGCGCCCCCCTGGGCGGTCTTGATCTTGATACCATTGAATTTGGCAGGATTATGTGAAGCGGTGATCATGATACCGCCAACATTAGCAAGCCTCACGACCCCGAAACTCAAAGCCGGTGTAGGCAGGGACGTATCAGACAAATAAGTTTTGATGCCGTTGGCTGCGAAGACCTCGGCCATGGCCTGAGCATATTCTTTGGAAAGAAAACGGTTGTCATAACCGATGGAAGCAGACTTTGTCGGGAATCGGTTATTGTTCTTATTGATCCAATCGCTCGTCGCCTGGGCCACGATGCGTACATTTTCAAAAGTAAAAGTATCTGAAATCACGGCCCTCCAGCCGTCGGTCCCGAATTTGATTTGTGATCTGATGTCGCTCATAACAGCCTTTCTTATGGTGTATACCCATACAATTTATAGCGCTTAATATAGCGTATAACTGCCTTGGGCGTCAAATACCAGATGGATTTCTTGGTTTTCAAGCGGTGCCTGATATCGCTGGACGAAATATCAACAGCAGGCATATTGATCTTCACATAGGGCCAGCGCTTAGGGTAATTTTTATCAAAACCAGGACGGTTAAGGATAACCAGTCCCGCCAATTTTAAGATACCTTGCGGGTCTTTCCAGCGGTGAAAAGTCCTTAAATTATCCCCGCCCATCAATAAAAAAAATTTGGATTGAGGGTGCCTGGCTTTTAGTTCTTTTAAGGTATCAATGGTATAGGAAATTTTCTGACGGCGCAACTCACCGTCATAAACGCGAAAGGCCTTGTTGCCTTTAATGGCTTCCTTGACCATGACCATGCGCTTTAAGCCGTCAGGCAAAGCATGCTTGGATTTAAAGGGAGAACGATAGGCTGGGACAAAAAATACCACGTCAAGCTTCAGGGCTTCCACCGCACTTTGGCCCATCAGCAAATGGCCGAAGTGGATGGGATCAAAACTGCCGCCTAAAATGCCGATGCGCTTCATTTTCTGATCTGCCCGCTTCCATAAACTTCATATTTATAGCTGGTCAACCCCTCAAGGGCCATGGGTCCGCGCACGTGCAATTTGTCCGTGCTGATACCCACCTCTGCCCCGAACCCGAATTCATAACCATCTGTAAACCGGGTTGATGCATTCACATACACACAGGCAGAATCCACCGCATCCAAAAAAGCCTGGGCTTTCTTTTTGTCCGTTGTAACAATTGTATCAGAGTGATGTGAGCCGTACGTATTTATATGTTCAATGGCTTGCGCCACATGATCCACCACCCGTACTGAAAGGATCAGGTCCAAATATTCTGTGCGCCAATCTTCAAGGGTCGCCTTTTTAACGCCTTCCTTAATAATAGCGCGTGTGGCTTCATCACCGCGTATCTCGCAACCTGCATTTTGCAGGTCCTGGATCATCCCAGGCAAAAATTTCCTGGCGACAGCCCTATCAACCAGCAAGGTTTCCATGGCATTGCACACGCCCGGCTTTTGGGTCTTGGCGTTCATGATGATCTTATGCGCCATTTTCAAGTCCGCCCGTGAATCCACATAAACATGGCAAACGCCTTTGTAATGCTTGATCACAGGGATACGCGAATTTTCAGCAACCAGGCGGATCAAAGCCTCACCGCCGCGGGGAACGATCACATCAAGATATTCATCCAGCTTTAAAAGCTCATGTACGGCCTGCCGGTCAATGGATCCGATCAACTGCAAAGCATCCACTGGGATCTTGGTTTTCTTAAGCTCGCCCTTTAAAATTTTAAAGATCGCCTTATTGGAATATATAGCTTCCTTGCCACCTTTAAGGATCGCTGCATTACCGGATTTCAGGCACAAGGCAGCGCAATCAGCTGTAACATTGGGCCGCGATTCATAAATAATACCCACCACACCTAACGGCACGCGTATCTTTTTGATCAATAGGCCATTGGGACGTTTAATGGTTTCCAATAGATCGCCAACCGGATCTTTTAATCTGGCGCACTCGCGCAGGCCTTGGGCCATGTCAGCGATGCGTTTCGGATTAAGCGTTAGGCGGTCGATCAAGGCCTTGGAATAATTAGCCTTTGCAGCAGCAGACAAGTCCTTGGCGTTTTCCCTAATAAGATAGGACTGCTGGGCCTCCAAAGCCCTGGCCATATTCATCAGCGCGCGGTTTTTCTCCTGCGTTCCGATCAAAGCCATCTGATACGAAGCTTTT
>CAZFON010000324.1:0-2489 GCA_964520185.1 uncultured Planctomycetales bacterium
CATGACCAGATCCTGATTTATTTAAAAGAAGAGGGCGTCAGGTATAAACCGGATATTATAATTTTAGGTTTCGAGTGAATAGATAGTGACAGAGATATGCTGGAGTTTTACGATTATGCAAAGCCAAGATTTAAATTAATAAACAATAAGCTTAAATTATGTAATAGTCCTGTGCCTTCCCCGGAGATGACATTAATACGGGAGCCGTGGAGGTCAAGGTTCATTGATCTGTTGAATATCGTTAAGGTAGAGGTTTCTTATAAGGACGGGTCCTATAAAAAAGAGAAAGATAATCTAACTAATGCTTTGCTTAAAGAAATAGCCAATACGGCTAAAGGCATCGGTGCTGTGCCAATTATTGTTGATCTAGATAATTTAAGAGATAAGGATCCCGCATCTAATTTGACTAAAAGTGAAAGGGCGTTTTTTGTTAAGTGCAGCAGTGTCACTGCGAACTGTGTTTTTCTAAGACAAAATATTCTTGCAGCAAGACAATTGGGTGTAAAAATTAAAGAAGAGGGTCATTTTGACGCAGAAACGAATCAGCTGGTCGCTTCAGGAATAAGAAACTATTTACAAAAGAATGGTTTTTTGGAAAGGCAATAATTAACTGTTGTCACGCGAAAGACCGCCGCATGGTATAGTATATATAGGGCCTGTTTGCGGCTACGCAAGGAGGGGGGTTGTGGAAGAATTAACATCTACGACGATCGTTCCTATAGCTTTGTATTGCTTTCTTCTGGCGGGGTATTTTTTCTACCTGGCTTTTAATGCCATCCTAGAGAATCTCATGAACCTGGGGACCGTCGGGTATGGTTTTTGGTCATTGGTGTCATTGGCCCTGCTTTGTTGTGCAGGCATGGTCAATGTGGGGATAGGTTTTCTGAATGTAAGGCCGCAGTATTGGAGGATACTCTTTTTTACCTTGATCATAGCTGTTGCCTGTACTAGTTCTTGTATTATTGCCTATTTTATCCTTTTATGGGTGGGCATCGATCCAATAACCCTTTTTGATCTTAAGCAGGTTTCAGCGGCCACATGGTTTTCTTTTCTTGGCGTTTTTTTATCCGCTATCATTATCCTTTATTATCTCTCCCACGAGGAAGTCATTAAATATTTCGGTGATCCTGGGCCGATGCTGACACCTTTTTGATTTACAACTCCCGCCTCTTGAGGATGATGACCCCGTGGTTGCTGGCTGTGCCCGGCGGCTGGGTCCAGTCTCCGCCCTGACGGCCTACCGGTACAAAATTATCGTGGATATAGCGGGCAAGCAGGGGACAGTAGGTTTTGCCGAATACGCCTAAGCCTACTTCGGGAGAGATGAAACGGTTGGACAACAGAACCCAGTTGACCTTGTTTTTTTCAAGTTCCCTGATGATGGAAATTTCCTGCTGGGGAGGGATCTTAATATGGTCAAAGAAGATCAGCTGGCGCGTAGGGCTTTCTTTGCCGGTTAAATAGTAATACAGGCAATCATAGGGCAGGGCAAAAAACAATTCGTTTTTTCCAAGATGGGTGTTTAAGAATCCTGTGACCTTGGTTACGGTGTCTGTCCATGGAGGTTCGTTGCCAACATAGATATGTCCGCGGTCCATGCTTAAATAATTATAGGCGAGCTTTTGGCTTTGGATCATGCCGTCATGTGCCACAATGGCCAGGCTGCACATGGCCCCTAAAATGAGCACGATGACAATGCGTAAGAATTTTGGCAAGAGAGTAAAGGCAATGGCGATGGTCACAAAATGAAAGAGGCTCAAAAAGGGCATGGACCAATAAGTGCGGTACCAGACGCCGCTGACCATGAATTCATTGAAATAAAGAACGAAAAAGATCCCGATTATCCCTAAGGCCAGCAACACATCCTGCCGGTAAGACCGGTCCATCCGTTTGCTTATTAACAAATATATCGCAACCAAGGTACATCCGTGCAGTACGATACCGACGGACAGGCCAACCCATGAATGGACAAAGGTCAGCCAATGCTGGGTCAGGTAATACGGGAAGACCAGGAAAGGTGAGGCATGGTAAGGCTGATCATCGCCAAAATAAGGCTGGCACTGGCGGATGGCGTAAAACGGCAGGTCTTTGAGGAACAGCCAATAAATAAAAAGGATGGCTAGAGGGATGAGTCCCCAGGCAAGGATATAAAATTTTTTCTTGGGGGCATTAAAAGGATATTTTTTGGACCGATCGATCAACAGTACGCTAAGCCCGATCCCTAAAAGGGCGGCTAAACCGAAATTGATCTTAATTAACCCGAGGATGAAGGCGGTGATCAACGCCGTCCATAAATTGCGCATGGATCCCTTGCGGATATAAGACAGAAGGCACCAGCAGATAAGCAATTCCGCGGTAATGCCGGACACATGATTATAGGTAAAGAAAAATTCCTGGCGGCTCTGAGTAAACCAGGCAGATGCCAAAAAGGCGAGCCATGGAGACATGATGCAGGTTGCGGCCAAATACATAAAAACATAGCCGCCCAT
>CAZFON010000325.1:0-2478 GCA_964520185.1 uncultured Planctomycetales bacterium
ATGATCCCGATATGCTCTGGCAATCTTGTGCCAACAGCCTCAATGGTGCTTGCCAACATATGCATCTCCGCCTCCTTTCACAGTGTCGTGCTAAATTTCGATTCCGTCGTTTTACCATCGAGAAAGGCCTCACCCGCACCTTCCTCCACGCGAAAGAACTGATCGAGCTTGTGTACTTCCATGCCGATCTCTTCCTTGGGTTTCAACGCCATGACAACAAGCTGACAATTCTGGGCGGTGTAAAGCACCCGGCGAAATTCTTTATTCTTGACGGCAATGTCTTCGATATTTTGCACATAACCTTTCATAGCAAATCCTCCTTCTTAGAACAATTAAGTTCAATTACACTAAGCAGTCTCGATACAGCGCTAAATGATTCCTCTAATTTTTTAGTAATATTATGGAAATATTAAAAATAGAATCAATTGTACCTAGGTATAATCGTAGGATTCCTAAACCATGCCCATGCCTCTTTGGCCTGCCATTATTCACAAAAAAAGAAAACCCCTTACAAGGCTATAGAACCTTATAAAGGGTTATAAAATGGGGTGAGTGACGGGATTTGAACCCGCGACCTGAAGAGCCACATTCTTCCGCTCTGCCAACTGAGCTACACCCACCATAAAGAAAGCTGCCGATATCTGGCGTCCCTGGCAGGAATCGAACCTGCGACCCACAGCTTAGAAGGCTGTTGCTCTGATCCAACTGAGCTACAGGGACAAGCTCGCTAGATTTCAACGAATAAGCCCTAATTTATATCAGATTTCGTCGCAGATGTCCAGTTTAGGAATGGCGCCTTTATTCTCCGAATTTATAATGCTTGCGCACGTTCTTTTTGACCTGCCAGGTACAGCTGAGACCCTGAGGGAAGGTCACCAAATCGCCTTTACCAAAAGACACTGTCTCGTAAGGCGTCTTGACCGTAACATCACCTTCCAAAAACAAGCATACTTCTTTCTCGTCATAATGCCAATCGAAACTGGAGACTTCCTTGGTCCAAATGGGCCAAGAAAAGATCCTCAGATCTTTAAGCTTTTCAGGGGTCGGCTTTTCAACGGTAATTTTAAGATCAGGCATAAGAGGTCCTTTGTTATTGAACGGAGGCGTCCCCTTCCGATTTCGAAAAGAGCTTCTGTATCTTTTCCTGGACGTCCGGGGTCATATAAATGCTGCTGCCCCAGATGGAAAACCATACGATCTTATTAACGCCACCCTCGGGTGCCAAGGTCATATCAAAATTCATCTGCGCATCTTCATATTTAACATTAAAGGTATAACGCTTGACCTGCTGCTGGGTCACATTCAATGGAATAAATTCGTCTTCCCCTGCCCTGCGATGAAAAGGCAATACTTCGGTATCATCGCTTTCGATCCTTCCCCATTTCTGTCGAAGGGTCTGCATAAACTGGTCGAACTGTTCAAAGGACACTCTCTGCGAAAGGCCTTTGCCAAAAAGACCATAGGCGCCTGTATTGTTGGATCTCTGCAGATCATCAAAAAAAGCCTGTGCTGTTTGATCGATATTTAAGGGGACTTTTTCTTTCAAGCTGGCACATCCCCCAAAAACAAAAAGCACTGCTGTCATCAAGATCCATGTTCTCTTATTCATGTAAACTCCTGTCCCTAAAAAATTATTAATAATTTATGCAGGATACGGCTTATCCTCTATCATTTGCGTGATCCGGCTGATCTGACTTTGGGCCAGGACCTCCCGGGTCAATTTCTCGCATTCCCGTACGGACAAATGATTCAGCCGCTCATGCATGCGCGGCAGGTAGCGCGCATCCATGCTGAAAGACCTGATGCCCAATCCCAACAGAAGGCTCAGGTATTTCGGTTCATTGGCCATGTCCCCGCAAATGGAAACTTCTTTTTTGTATTTAAGGCCGGCGTCGACTATCTTCTTAAGGGCCCGAAGCACCGACGGATGGTGAGGCAAATACATGGGCGCGACCCTCTCATTGGTGCGGTCCACAGCCAGCATGTATTGGATCAGATCATTGGTACCGATGGAAAAGAAATCCGCCTCCTGGGCCATTTCTTCGATGATCTCCACCATTGAAGGAAGCTCCACCATCACACCCAACGGGGGATCTTCGATCAATTCTTTGCGTTCAGCCTTTAATTGCTGCACGCATTCCTGCACAATGCTCTTGGCCTGCAGGAATTCATCCAGGGAAGAGATCATGGGAAAAAGAATACGCACATGCCTGCCTGCACCGGCGCGCAGGATGGCCCTTAGCTGGGCGATAAAAACATCCGTGTGCTTTAAGGACAAGCGGATCGACCTCATACCCAAAAACGGATTCTCTTCCTTGCCATAATCAAAATACGAAAGGACCTTGTCCCCCCCGATATCCAGGGTGCGCAGGGTGATCTCCTTGCCCGGCATGCCGTTGATCAAGCGATGATAGATCAAATATTGTTCTTCTTCCGAAGGGAAATTACTGCGGATCATGAACGGGAATTCCGTGCGGT
>CAZFON010000326.1:0-2478 GCA_964520185.1 uncultured Planctomycetales bacterium
GTAATGTCGGAGCAACTTATTGTGTATGTGCCGGTCTAAGCAATGGTGCCAATTGTGCAAATTGTCCCACGACGCCCACTTATTATGCATGTACCGGGGCCGGTTCTTCAACTGCAGCCACCGGCGTAGTTCATGGAGACGCCAATGGCAACCTGCACGAAGTAATGAGTGGCCAGGATATCATCTATCCCCAGGAATGTTATAATAACTTCTGTTCATATACCATTGCTTATGGCCAAACATGTGCTGGAATGCTTGTGGGCTCATCATGCCATGCTTCCGGCTATGATACGAACTACGGGACACCCACCAAAGGCAAATGCCTTAACAGCAGTTTTTATGAAATACCTGTCAATCAAACCAATGCCTATTATGACCTGTTCCAAACATCCCCTACCAATTGTGTTGTTTCCGTCATCTGCTGTACCAGCGGAACTTATAATGCAGCAGGGGCCCTCGATCCAAACGGCAATCCTCCTGATGAGACCACGACCACTTTCACTTCGACCACGACCTGAGCCTGGCTCAAACTAATTTAAAGAACTGAAATATTTTTAACGTATACCGTAGATATTGCGTCTGTGGAAGGTCTGCAAAAAACGACGATGTTATAGTCGCCTGGGGCCAGCTTGGGGATAAAATAATAAAATACTTCCCTATAATGTCCAACCGCTTCAACCGGCAGCCCGTAAAAAGGGGCCCTGTTCTTTAAATAAAACCTCCCTCCTCTTTGAAAAATACTTAAACTTATCTCCGGCAAGGTAGCGGGTCTTCCGTCTTTTAACATATCCCAGTAAAAAACAACGCGCATGGTCCTTTGGCCGAATTTCAGAGATTGAGGGAACGCCAATCCTTCCAGTTCTAAGGCATCGTCCATCATCATAGGCGGCCTTACGGCTCCGGAGCCTTGATAGAGGCCGCTTGATTCAATAGGCCTTTCTCCATGGGTCTTCTTGCTTAATAAGACAACCTCATCCGCCCCTACCTGCAACTTCCATGGTCCGTTTAACAAGAGTTTACCGATAAAGGCTTTTCCGTATCTGGCCTTAACAGAAAGATCGATGGCTATATCATTAATGTCATCGGACATCCTCTTGCCTTTACGGCGGGGCTTTACATAGAAATCGTACACGTCCTGTCTTTGAGAAAGAATGGACAAAAATTTTCCTGAAGCCATGACCGGAACATCCGCAGGTATTTGGGAAAGAATAGCGTGGATCACCCATTGTTTTTCATTGAGGGGATTTACCCGGTGGCGCCATCGGGGCACATAGCCTAAATCAAATATAATAAGCAGGCCGACGACGATCCAACACACATAGGCCGCCTTAAAGCCCTTCTTGATCTGTCCTAAAAATGTGATGGCTGCCATGAAAATAAAGACCGTCAGGGTGCTGGCATAAAAATACTCGATGGACTGCTGGCCGTTAAAGGAAGAAAGCAGGTCTTGTAAAAAAAGCGGTGCGGCCTAAAACAAAATATGGGGGGCCAGCAAAGCAGGGATCAGCAAGGGGCCGAATAATTGCGCTAAGAACGACAGGTTGCGTCCGGTAAACAGTAATTTTAAAACCTCAGGTTCCTTAAAGATAAACGTTCGGACAATGCCCATCGGTGAATGCCCCAGCTTTGAGTACAGAAGCCAGCGAGAGAGCGGCGCATTAAAAACCGGATAGCCGCCGGGCATAAACACAAACACTTCCGCAATAAAGGCCCCTGCCCCTAAAGCCATGGGACAAAGTCCCCAGGCAAGTCCCTCCTTTCTTCTCGTTACAAGACCATAAATGCCGAACATAAAAACAACCAGCGGCATGTTTTCCTTGACCATAGCCAATAAAAAGGCACCTATCATGAAACCCGCAAATTTCTTTTCTTCGAAAAAATAAAAAAGCAGGAAGATCAAAGGCAGCGCCAGGTTCTCAAAATTGAATTCAAAAAGGATCATGTTGATGTTAGCAGGATAAAACATGTAGGTCAGCATCAAGGCAAGGGCAAGGGGGCCCCCTAATTTTTTGGCGGCAAGCAGGTAAAAAACATATGCGCCTGCAAAGAATGCCATCAGTTTGAAATAAAGCAGGGTCAGGGCGCTTTGAAAGAAATAGTAGAAAGGGACAAGCAAGAAAGCAATGGCATTATAATGGTCTCTCAGGAAGTTTCCGCCAAAAAGGACCGTGGAGCCTCTGCCATGGCAGAGGTTCCACATCAAATTGGCATACAGGGGAAGGTCCCAGCCGGTATAATCAAATCGATAATATCTGAGGGCCACGGCATAGCCCCAGACACAGCAGGCACAGGCGCACAAGAAAAGGGCTGCATAGTTAAACTTTTTCATGCCCCACCATTATATAAAAATAAAGGTGACAAATAAAGGTGACAGGTACATTTTTTAAATAAATTTGGTAAAAAATGTACCTGTCACCTTTATTTGTCACCTTTATTTTAACAGAACAAATTCTCCCTTAGGGGAATGCTGGGTAAAAT
>CAZFON010000327.1:0-2470 GCA_964520185.1 uncultured Planctomycetales bacterium
CGCCATACGCTTCTGAGACGTACGCGTATACCAATTCCGCCACCCCGGCAGATTTCATTTGAATTTGGATAATGTAAAAGAGGTTTCCTACCTGTCAGGTGTCCTGACAAGCTCTTAAGTATAGCGGTATGAAATTTGTTTGTCAACGAAGACATAGGGGTTATAAATATTGCCTATTGCTAGCTCATCAACCCTAAGTTATTATAATGGCCATGCTTATAACTTTTCAAAATACCACCATTGCCGTGGCCCAGATCTTCGCCATGGGCGCCATGGGCTTTTATCTGGTCAGAAGCGGCATTATCCATGAATCCGGCCTTAAGCTGTTGTCCTTTTTAAGCGTTAATATTTTCTTTCCTTTATTTATATTTTACCAAATCATCAAAAATTTTGATGCGGTGCGCATACCGTTTTGGTGGCAATTCCCTCTTATTAATATAAGCCTGGTATTGTTAGGTTTGACCGTGGCATTTCTGGTGACACTGCGGCATCACAGCCCTCTGAAGGATGGGTTTTTGGCGGTATCATCCATGCATAATGCCGGATATATCCCGCTATTGATGCTGATGTCCCTGCCTTTAGGCGGGTGGGCAGGGCAATTGTATGCCTGTGTGATCCTTTCGATCATTGGCTTTGATACTTGTCTATGGTCGCTGGGGGTATGGCTCATGACCCGCAGCAAATCCCCGCACATGGATCTAAGAAAAATGATCAATCCTCCCTTATTGAGCATGTCCGCGGCCTTGATCATTATTTTGGTCTTTGGGCCGGGATGCATACCGGAAAACTTTTTAAAGCCTGTCAAGGTCCTGGGTGACGCAGCCATGGGCATTGCCATGATCGTCATCGGCGGTAATCTGGCCTTATCCAGCTTGAAAAAGGTGGATTGGCCCCGGGTCTCAGGCGCGGTGTTGATCAAATTAATGGTTATACCCTTGATAACCCTTTTTATTGTAAAATTCTTGAAATTAAACCCTCTGGTCAGCTTGGTGGCGGTTCTTCAGGCTAGTATGCCCAGTTCCATTACGCTTTCGATCATCGGCCGTAATTACGAAACAAAAAACCAGGATTTTGTCAACCAGAGTATCTTTATGACGCACTTTTTGAGTATAATAACCATACCTGTTTTCTTGGGGCTCTACGGAAAGTTAATAAATTAAGATGTTATCTTTATCAAAAACAAAAAATAGAGATCTTCAGGTTTTCCTGGCGCTGCTGGTTTTAGTCCTGCTTCTCAGAACGCCCTCTTTTTTCATTTCCGTCTTTAACTGGGATGAGAGCTCCTATTTTTTGATAGCCAAGGATATGTTACAGGGCAAGATGCTTTATGTTGATCTATGGGACCATAAACCGCCCGGCATCTATGTTTTAAATGCGTTGGGTCAGATGGTCTTCGGTCATTCCATTCTCTCCATCCGTCTATTAGCCTGCATCGCGGCCGTAAGCACAAGTTTCCTTTTATACCTCATGGCGAAAACCCTTTTTAAAAGGGACGATCGGCTTTCTGCGCTCGCGGGCGTGCTCTACGCCATCTTTTCATTGCTCAATGGCGGATATAGCTCTAACACGGAGATCATTTTTACGCCTTTTGTGGTCTTGGGTTTTTATCTTTTAGTCTCTTATACCAACGGACTTGACGGTTCAGGGGCCAACAAGATAAAACTTTTTGCCGGTGGATTATCGTTCGGCATGGCGTTACAAATTAACGCCGTGAATGTTTTTGTATTTTTAGCGGCCTTGGGCTTTTTAGGACGGCGGTTGTGCTCCGTGAGCAAGTCAGGCAAACAGGGTTTTATTGGAGAATGGTGGGAAGCGGCCTTATGGCTTGGACTCGGCCCTTTGTTATTTTATGAGGCAGCCTTTTTGTATTTCTGGCTTCATGGGCATCTTTTTGAATATGTTTATGCTAATTTTGTATCTCCTTTGATCTACGTCGGGCAATTTAAACATTTATTCTTCTCGAATGCCTGGATGATGTTAAAGATCCAGATCAGCCACAACCTTATGCTTTGGGCCCCTGCATTTTTGATGCCTCTCTATTTAAGCAAGGAAAACGAGAAGAGCGTGGTATTCTTATGGGTATGGTTCTGGGCAGCACTCCTGGGGATATTGTCGACGAGCGAAC
Source organism: uncultured Planctomycetales bacterium (assembly GCA_964520185.1). GTDB lineage: Bacteria > Omnitrophota > Gorgyraeia > Zapsychrales > Fredricksoniimonadaceae > JABDGZ01. The sequence continues at coordinate 2,126 of CAZFON010000327.1, forward strand.
CGTATCACCATTATTTTCAGGAAATGGTGGCGCCCCTATGCCTGATCAACACCTTTCTTTTCTTTTACATCCTGGACCAGACAAAGGCCCTGGGACTGAAAGTGCGGGCGGTGGTCATCATATTGATCTTCGGGTCAGCGTTGATACCTGTTGCCCATAGTCTTGAATACACCAGAGACCTTGTCTTCCACCGTTTTTATAAAAATGACAAATATTGGGGTGACACGCCTGCGGCCATTGCGGCATCCATAAGGCCATTGATAAAGCCGGGAGAATATATTTATGTGGTAGATTACGAGCCGATTATATATCATTTGACAGGAGTCGGGGTCCCATCAAAGTATG
>CAZFON010000328.1:0-2445 GCA_964520185.1 uncultured Planctomycetales bacterium
AGGTACATTTTTCTACTAATATTTATTAGAAAAATGTACCTGTCACCTTTTTTTATTTTTTCCTACCAGTGATAAACGCAATTCTTTTCGCTATCATTCCCAAAAAGAAGGATGATTGCCCCAGGAGGGTGCCAAAGATCAGCAATCCAACGTAGTAGGTGGGAGGTATGATGGGGATATAGACAAGGACCTTTATCCAAAGGGGAGTATTAACGGTAATACCAACGAGATGAAAAATGAGCTTACGCACCGGCATGATGAACATGCCCGCCAAAGAGAAGCTCAGCATGATCATCCAAAAATCCCATTCATTTTTACACTTCTGTCTTAGCCGCAAGCAGACCATGAAAATTCCCTTGCCCAAAAAATAGGCAAAAACAACAAAAGGGGCTGCCAGCAGTAACTTGGGCATAACAGGGCTTTGGGACTTAAGACCAAACGCATGGAAGGCCAGCATCCCAAGAAGGAATGCGCCGGTAACAGACATGACTGTGCTGAGCAGGATCCTTGCAAAATCCCAAAAGTTCTTCATGTTCATCGCGATGCCTAAAATTATTTAGGAGGAGCCAGAGGGGTCTTTTTTTGAGTTAATACAGGCAACTCTTTGGACTTCGTGGCATTCAATGCTGTAAAACTCTTGTATTTTTCAGGCAGGTCAGCATCGGCAAAGATGGCCTGAACTGGGCATTCGGGAATGCAAGCTCCGCAATCAATGCAGACCTCGGGGTCAATGACCAGCATTTCCGCATCTTCATGGAAACAGTCTACCGGGCAGACGGTTACGCAGTCGGTATATTTACATTTGATACATGGTTCAGCAACAATATGTGCCATAAAAAAACTCCCTTCCGAGCTCTTAATAAATTTCTATTTTAGTTAATATATCAAATCAATGCGCAGGTGTCAATACAGCGGCACGATTTTCGCTTCGGGGATGGACCGTACGGTTTAAGAATTTCGTGGTGAGCCGTTGGTCCTTATTTTTACCCTGCAAGGCCCGGAACATTTTCTGGGCAAAATAATGCACAAAGGCTTTAAAGCCGTGTAACTTACGCAAAAAATCACCGACCGAATTGATGGAGATCAGCATTTTCCATATTTGTGTTGGTCTTAGATAAAATTCTTTAAGACCGACATCGATATACTGGTCAATGTCCTTGTGTGAAAATTGGGGATAAGAAAGCAGGGTGCGCTGTTCCCCGTTCTCGGTCAGCCAATCCTTCCAGTCCTTGGCCAAAATATAATTGTTCTCCTTGGCCCATTTATAAAGGGAAGTACCGGGATAAGAAGCCACCCCTGTGATCTGGATGGTATCAAGGGGAAGGGACTTGGCGAATTCAATGGTCTTGCGCGCACTTTCTTTGGTCTCGCCCGGAGCTCCGATCATGAAACAGCCATGGATGGTAAAGCCGAGGCGGTGGGCTTCATTGGAATAGTCCCGGGCCATGTCTATGGACACTCCACCCTTGCGCACGACACGCAAATTTTCATCAGTGCCGAACTCAAAACCCGTCATCAGCATGCGGCATCCGGCCTGGCGCATCAAAGGCAGTAGGCTTAGGTCCGTATTGGTGCGCATATTGCACGACCAGCTGACGCGATGATGCAGGCCTTTTTTAATGATCAAATTGCAAACATCCATGACATGCTGCTTGTCTGCGGCAAAAGTGTCGGTCTCGAACATGATCTCACGTATCTGAGGATGGAGCTTCAGGTCATGTTCCATCTCCGCGACCACCAGATCAGCGCGTCGACTGCGCAATTTATAGCCGTACATCAATTGAGGGTCGCGGCAAAAGGTACAGGCATTATTACAGCCGCGGCCGGTTATAAGGGTCACAAAGGGAAATTTCTTGCCGCCGTCGGGATACCATTCCGGCTCGATCAGCTGCCAGGCAGGGAAGGGAAGCTCGTTGACATCAATTTCAGGCCTGGGCATATTCTTGATGACTTTACCGTCTTTCAGCCAACAAAGGCCTAAATTTTTATCGTCGGCGATGCCGTTGGCCAGATCGCGAAGGGTATAATCGTATTCGCGGGGAAGGATATAATCCGTGATCCCGCGGCTGATCTCAAAGGTATTATCGACCTCAGCCGTGGCATGCTGGCCGACAAAAACAACCTTGCAATGGGTCTTGGTCTTAATGATCCCGGCCTGCTCGATATCGGAATAAATGGAAGGGGTGGTCACGTGCATGACCAGAAGCTCAGGCTTAAGATCTACCGTGGTATCAATAGATTCCTGGGCCGTGAAATTGCGCGCCGCGGCCTCAATGAAATGAACTTCATGGCCGGCATCGATCAGGATCTGGGCGGCGGTGAGTAAATAGTCCGGATGGCGCTGCACCCGGCCCCTGGACTTGGCAGCCAAACGGGCTACGCGTACAAAGTCGTCGCCGAAGGAAGGATTTAGAATTACAATTTTCATATATACAGTAACCGTGT
>CAZFON010000329.1:0-2440 GCA_964520185.1 uncultured Planctomycetales bacterium
ATATTGCCCGTGTGCCTATCATGATAGACTCTTCCAAATGGTCGGTCATCGAGGCAGGACTTAAATGCGTCCAGGGTAAGGCTATCGTTAACTCTATCAGCCTCAAGGAAGGCGAAGGGGCATTTAAAGAACAAGCCCGAAAGGTGCTTCATTATGGCGCTGCTGCCATTGTCATGGCCTTTGATGAAAAAGGCCAGGCAGATACAGTGCAACGCCGTGTCAGTACCTGTGAAAGGGCCTTTAAGATCCTGACCCAGGAAGTCGGTTTTGAGCCGCATGATATCATCTTTGATCCGAATATTTTTGCCATTGCCACCGGCATCGAAGAACACAATAACTATGCCCAGGATTATTTTGAAGCCACCCGCCGCATTAAGGCCGCCTGCCCCGGCTGCCTGATCTCCGGAGGAGTGTCAAATGTCTCCTTTTCATTTCGGGGCAATGATCCCATCCGTGAAGCCATGCATTCGGCTTTTTTATTCCATGCCATCAAAGCCGGCATGGATATGGGTATCGTGAATGCAGGCATGATCACGGTTTATGACCAGATCCCCAAGGATCTCCTGGCCCTCATTGAAGATGTGATATTAAACCGCAGGCCTGATGCCACGGAGCGTCTGGTCGCTTTCTCCCAAACAGTTAGATCCCAGGGTGAAAAAAAAGAGATCGAGCTAGCCTGGCGAAGCCTTCCGGTGGATGAAAGGCTTTCCTATTCCCTGGTCAAAGGAATAGTGGACTTCATCGAGCAGGATACTGAGGAAGCCCGGCTTCAATCCAACCGGCCTTTGGATGTCATCGAAGGGCCGCTCATGGCAGGGATGAACGTCGTCGGAGACCTCTTTGGCACTGGTAAAATGTTTTTGCCGCAGGTGGTCAAAAGCGCCCGGGTCATGAAAAAATCCGTGGCCTATCTGACCCCTTTTATCGAAAAAACCAAAGGCCAGCACGCCAAGGTCGCAGGCACCGTGGTCATGGCCACGGTCAAAGGCGACGTCCATGATATCGGCAAAAATATTGTCGGTGTCGTGCTGGCCTGCAACGGCTTTAGGATCATTGATCTGGGCGTCATGGTGCCCTGTGAAAAGATCCTAGCCGAAGCTAAACAGCATAAGGCTGATATGATCGGTCTTTCAGGGCTCATCACCCCTTCACTCGATGAAATGGGAAACGTAGCCTCAGAAATGCAGCGCCAGGGTTTTACCCTTCCCCTGATGATCGGCGGCGCGACCACCTCTCCGGCGCATACCGCTGTCAAGATTGCGCCGGCCTATAAAGGGCCTGTGATCCATAGCAAGGATGCTTCCCGCTGCGTGGGTGTTTGCCGCAGCCTGATGGAACCGCAATTAAAAAATGAGCTGTTGGAAAAAAATAAAAGCGACCAAGCCGCCTTGCGTGAGGAATACGCCAGCCGCCAGTCGGTCAAATCCTTTACACCTATTGACCAGGCCCGTCAAAAAGCCCTGGTTACTGATTGGCAGAACGCTGAGATCACCAAGCCCAGTTTTTTGGGCCTCAAGGTCTTTCATAACTTCGATTTAAATTTGATCCGCCAAAAGATCGACTGGTCTCCCTTCTTCATCACATGGGAACTTAAAGGAAAATATCCCCAGATCTTAAAAGACCCTGTTATCGGAGAGGAGTCCAAGCGTGTTTTTGCAGATGCTATTTCCCTTTTGGATGAAATTATCGAAAAGAAACTTCTGGAAGCCAATGGAGTGCTGGGATTCTTTCCTGCTAATTCCGTGGGTGATGATATCGAGCTTTATAAGGATGACCAGCGCGCCATTGTCACGGATGTCTTACATAACCTGCGCCAGCAGATCATTGTCAGGGCCGATGCGCCGCTTTTATCTCACGCTGACTATATTGCGCCCAAAGCTTCAGGCATCAAGGACTACATCGGCGCCTTTGCCGTGACCACAGGTATCGGCTTGGATGAAATGGTCAAAAAATTCGAAGCTGATCATGATGACTACAAAAGCATCATGGCCAAGGCCTTGGCTGACCGTCTGGCAGAGGCCTTTACAGAACTCCTGCATGAGCAGGTACGCAAGGAGTTTTGGGGCTTTGCCAAAGATGAGCATTTAACCGAGGAACAGATCCTCCTGGGGCAGTACCGCAGTATCCGGCCTGCTCCCGGATATCCTGCATGCCCGGACCATACTGAAAAGACGACTATCTTTAAGATCCTGAATGCCACCAAAAATACCGGCATTATTTTAACGGAAAACTTTGCCATGTTCCCCACCGCCGCTGTTTGCGGCCTGTTCTTCGCCCATCCCAAGTCAAAATATTTCTCCATCGGGAGGATTGACCAGGACCAGATCATTGATTATGCCCGCCGCAAAAAGATGACCCGGGAGGTCGCGGAAAAATGGCTGGGTCCGAATCTAGGCTATTAAAAAAGGTGACAGTAAAAAAGGTGACAGGTACATTTTTA
>CAZFON010000330.1:0-2427 GCA_964520185.1 uncultured Planctomycetales bacterium
ATTAAGGAAGTCAAGGCCGGCCGTGTCGAATTCAAGTCCGATAAGCAGGGTGGTATTCATTTAGGGATCGGCAAAAGATCTTTTGACGAAAATAAGATCATTGAAAATGCCCAGCAAGTCATTGAGGCTGTCAATCATGCCAAACCTGCGGCGGTCAAAGGCAATTTAATCAAGAGCCTGGCCCTGGCAACTTCGATGGGCCCTGGCGTAAAGGTGGCACTATGATGAAAGTCGGAACAATTTATCGTCAGAAAATGGCCAATGCCGTCAAGGAAGGCGTGTCAAAGAAGTCCAGCACCTTTGTGGTTTCGTATCTTGGTATTTCATCAGCAAAAATGAACACCTTGCGCAAGGACCTCAGACGCAAGAAAGCCGAAGTGCTGGTATCCAAGGCATCCGTAGCGCGCGTTGCCCTTAAAGAGGCAAAGTGTGAGGATCTGGCCGCGACCATTGAAGGGCAGATGGCCCTGATCTTAAGCAATGCCGACGCTTCCGAAGTTTCCAAGGTCCTGGTCAATTTTGCCAAGAGCCAGCAAGGATTTGTCGTCCGCGGCGGCGTTTTGGATGGTGCATTCCTCACCATGGAACAGGTCAAGACCCTTTCAGACCTTCCGTCGCGCGAAGTGCTCTTGTCCAGATTGATAGGCTTGATGGCGGCACCAGCGACCCGTTTTGCTTCGGGCTTGAATGCAAAGACCCGTGATTTTATGTCCATATTAAAACAAAAAAGTGAGGCTGCTTCTAAGTAGTCTCGTCTTAATTCAAGGGAGGTAGTTAGATGTCTGACACAGCCGTTAAAGAATTGGCCCCCAAACTCGAGGGGATCTACAAGGAAGTCACCAGCCTGACTGTCCTGGAATTGGCCGAACTGGTCAAAGCCATGGAAGACAGACTTGGCATTTCCGCCGCCGCTCCTGTAGCCGTGGCCGCTGCCGGCGGTGGTGCCGCTGCTGCCGCTCCGGTCGAGGAGAAAACATCCTTCGATGTCATCCTGAAGGAAGTTGATGCTGCCAAGAAGATCGGCGTCATCAAGGAAGTTCGTGCGGTGACCAATCTGGGGTTGGCAGAAGCCAAGACCTTGGTCGAATCAGCACCCAAGACTATCAAAGAAGCTGTTCCCAAGGCCGAAGCTGAAGATCTCAAGAAGAAGATCGAAGCTGCCGGTGGAAAAGTTGAACTCAAATAACACCTTGATGTCTTTGCGGGCAGGCGCTTTTGAGGATTTGCAATCCCTTTTTCAAGGGATTGCTTCCTCATTTAAAAGCACACCCCACATGGGCTTTTTTCCAAACGCTGATCACCAACAACAATAATACGGGACCCTATGGAAAAGCTAAAAGTCAAAGATTTTAGTAAATTCCGCGACACCTTCGAGCTTCCCAGCCTGCTCGATATCCAGACTCTTTCTTATGAAGAGTTTCTGCAAAGGAACGTTGCCACGGACAAGCGCAAGGACCAGGGCCTGGAAGAAGTTTTTCGTGAAGTCTTCCCTCTGGAAAGCTATGATGCGCAGATCAGGCTAGAATATATCGGTTACAACATCGGCAAAGAGAAATATTCCCGCTACGAGTGTCAGCGCCGGGGTATGACCTATGCCGCTCCCTTGAAGGTCAAGTTACGCCTGATCACGCCGGTGGATATCAAGGAACAGGAAGTTTATTTCGGTGATTTCCCGCTCATGACCGACACAGGTACTTTCATCATCAACGGTGATGAACGTGTCGTTGTTTCCCAGATCCAGCGTCCGCCGGGCGTTTCTTTTGAAGAAGAAACCCATCCGACCGGAAAAAGCATTTACTACGGCCGTGTCATCCCGTCGCGCGGTGCGTGGTTCGAGATCAAGTACGACCTTAACGATGTATTGATCGCTTATGTGGACCGCCGCCGTAATTTCCCGGCCACCCAGATCTTACGTATCATGGGCCTGTCATCGCTCGATGACATGAAAAAGATGCTTGGCGATTATTCTGATAAATTAAAGAACACCCTTGAGAAGGACCACACGACCACCAAGGAAGATGCTTTGTTGGATTTCTATCGCAAGATGCGTCCGACCGAGCCTGCGACCGTCGAGGTTGCTGAAACCTTGTTCTTCCGTCTCTTTTTTGATCCCAAGCGTTATGACCTCTCCAAGGTCGGCCGTCATATCGTTAACCGCAAATTGAATACCACGGTATCCATGGACAACCGCGTGTTGGACATTGATACGGTTGTCTCGGTCATCAAATATCTGGTCAACCTTCGTGAAGGCACCGGCGAATGCGATGATATCGACCATTTGGGCAACCGCCGTATCAAGTCCGTCGGTGAACTTGTCCAGAACCAGGTCCGCATCGGTTTAGCGCGTCTGGAGCGTTCCATCAAGGAACGTCTGGTCGTCATGAGCTCTTTCGAGAATTTGACCGTGCATCATTTGATCAATTCCCG
>CAZFON010000331.1:0-294 GCA_964520185.1 uncultured Planctomycetales bacterium
ACTGGTATGACATGAACGTGCTGACACGTAATGGGATCAATTGGAACGACATGAACGTGCTGACCCGCACAGGGATCAACTGGTACGATTTCGGGATCCTCAGCAAGACAGGCATTAATTGGAATGACTTAGGGCTGTTGAGTAAGAGTGGGATCAACTGGTATGACATGAATGTGTTGACCAGAAATGGCATCAACTGGAATGACATGAATGTGTTTACGCGTACCGGAATTAATTGGTATGACTTTAGTGTTTTGAGTAAGACAGGCCTCAATTGGAATGATTTTGGGGTGT
>CAZFON010000331.1:394-1966 GCA_964520185.1 uncultured Planctomycetales bacterium
TAAGTAAGACGGGGATTAACTGGAATGATTTTGGGGTGTTAAGTAAGACGGGGATTAACTGGAATGATTTTGGGGTGTTAAGTAAGACGGGGATCAACTGGAATGATCTGGGCGTATTAACAAAGACAGGCATCAATTGGAATGACCTGAACATCTTAACGCGCACAGGGATCAATTGGTACGATCTCGGCGTGCAGACCAAGGGTGGGATCAATTGGAGCGATTTGGCTCAACAAAGCCGGGTTGGTATCAATTGGTATGATTTTGCCGTCATGCACGGTGTGGGCATCAATTGGAACGATTTGAATACCCTGAGCAGGACAGGGATCAACTGGAATGATTTTGGGGTTTTGAGCAAGAGAGGCATCAACTGGAATGATTTCGGTGTGTTGACGAAGGCGGGGATCAATTGGAACGATTTTGGGGTTTTGACTAAGAGCGGGATCAATTGGAATGATATGACGGTCATGACCACTACAGGCATTAATTGGTATGCTTTAGGGGCCTTGACTACTTCCGGCATTAATTGGAACGCTTTGGAACTCTTTACTCAATCGGGCGTTAACTGGAACTTTTTGGCGATATTGAGCACTTCCGGCGTTAATTGGCAGGACTTCGGCATCATGTCCAATACAGCTATTAATTGGAATGATTTTGCTGTCTTAAGCAAGACAGGGATCAATTGGAATGATTTTGGGGTCATGAGCAAAACAGGGATCAACTGGTATGACATGAATGTGCTGACGAGAAATGGGATCAATTGGAACGACATGAACGTGTTCTCCCGAATAGGGATCAATTGGTACGATCTGAGCGTCTTAAGCAAGACCGGGATCAATTGGAACGATTTCGGAGTTCTGAGCCGGACAGGGATCAATTGGAATGATTTCGGAGTTCTGAGCCGGACAGGGATCAATTGGAACGATTTCGGAGTTCTTAGCAAGACAGGGATCAATTGGAATGACGTTTCTGTCATGGCAAAGATTGGAATGAACTGGAGTGATTTGGCAGTGATGAGCAGGATAGGTGTCAATTGGAATGATCTGGGGGCGTTGACCAAGACAGGGCTTAATTGGCAGGACCTTGGCGTGCTGACCAAGACAGGGCTTAATTGGCAGGACTTTGGGGCGTTAAGTAAAACAGGGATCAACTGGTATGACCTGGGGATTTTAAGCAAGACAGGGATCAATTGGAACGATTTTGGGGTGTTAACGAAGACCGGACTTAATTGGAACGACATGTATGTCTTAAGCCATACCGGGATCAACTGGAATGATTTTGGAGTGTTGAGCAAGGTCGGCATTAATTGGAATGACCTGGCTGTCATGGGCAAGGTAGGTATCAATTGGTATGACATGAATGTGTTGACCAGAAACGGCCTTAATTGGAACGACATGAATGTCCTGACCCGTATGGGCATCAACTGGTATGACTTTGGTGTGATAAGCAAGACCGGGATCAATTGGAATGACATGGATGTGTTGAGCCATACCGGGATCAACTGGAATGATTTTGGGGTGTTGAGCAAGGTCGGCATTAATTGGAATGACCTGGCTGTCATGGGCAAGGTAG
>CAZFON010000331.1:2066-2394 GCA_964520185.1 uncultured Planctomycetales bacterium
CCAGAAACGGCCTTAATTGGAACGACATGAATGTCCTGACCCGTATGGGCATCAATTGGTATGACTTTGGTGTGATAAGCAAGACTGGGATCAATTGGAACGATTTTGGGGTGTTAACGAAGACCGGACTTAATTGGAACGACATGTATGTCTTAAGCCATACCGGGATCAACTGGAATGATTTTGGAGTGTTGAGCAAGGTCGGCATTAATTGGAATGACCTGGCTGTCATGGGCAAGGTAGGTATCAATTGGTATGACATGAATGTGTTGACCAGAAACGGCCTTAATTGGAACGACATGAATGTCCTGACCCGTATGGGCATCAA
>CAZFON010000332.1:0-2384 GCA_964520185.1 uncultured Planctomycetales bacterium
CCGTTAGGCGTGTAACGCAATTCCGGGTCCTTGGTTAAATTTCCGATCAGCAAAACTTTGTTTAAACAGGCCATTGTATTCCCCTCTCCTTACAGAGCTTTATTCAAGCTTTTTTGGGCCTCAACTTTAACAGTCAAAAAACGCAGGATCTGTTCGTTGATGCGCAGAATGCTCTGCAATTTGGCGATGCTGGAACTCTTGGCTTCAAGGTTCAACAGATAATACGACCCTTCCGCGATCTTTTGGATGGGAAAGCTCATTTTATGGCGGTCCAGCCACAATTGGCTGTTGACGATTTTGATCTCGTTCTTGGCCACCACATCAGCCACCTGCTTGGCAACCTCGTCCTTGGTCGTTTGCGGCGCATGCGCGTCCACAATATAAACTAATTCATACTTGTTCATTGTCTCACCTCAATTATCAATTGAACTTATTCATGGCACCCTGTGCACCTTCGGTCACCCAGCATGTGACGCAGTCTAGTGCAAGATCTATAAAATCCGGCAGATGCTTTTGCTCTGCCTTAGTGAAATCCGATAACACATAATCCGCGCTGTCGACCCCGTGCGGAGGATCATCAATGCCCATGCGCAAACGGGCAAATTGGTCCCTCTCTAACTCTTGGATAATGGATTTTAAACCATTATGGCCTCCGGCACTTCCGGAGGGACGCAGCCGCATTTTCCCAAAAGGAAGGGAAAGATCATCGCAAATGACCAGGATATCTTCCGGCGGTGTACCTGTCCTGTCCGCCAGTTTCCTGACGGCGGTGCCGGAATTGTTCATAAAGGTCATGGGCATCAACAAAGAACATTCCACATCTTCGATAACAGCTTTCGCAAGCATGCCCTGATGGCTTGCGGAGATACGCCCCTTGGCCTTGCGTTGTTTGACCAGGGCCTCTAGAACCAGAAAACCCAAATTATGCCGGTTCCATGTGTATTGCTGGCCGGGATTCCCCAGGCCGACGATCAGTTTTGCCATCTTGGCATTATTTCTTAGCTTCTTCCTTCTTGGCAGCTTCGGGTTTCTTGGCAGAAGCACCGGCGGCAGCCTCAGCGCCTTCTTCCTTCTTCTTTTCCTTCAACACTTCAGGCTCAGCGCCTGCACCGGCTGCAGCTTCAGCTTCACCGGCAGGAACGGCGACTTCCTCGCGCATGGAACCTGCCACCGTGATCACCACGGATTCAGGGTCCTGCTTGGTACGCACGCCCGCGGGCAAAACCAGGTCCTTGACGAAGACTGAATCATGCACGCCCAGGTTGGTGACATCCGCTTCCAAATGGTGCGGGATGTTCGTGGGCAAACAGATGACTTCCAATTCCCACATCAAATGCTCCAGGGTACCGCCGTCGCGCTTGACACCCACCGCTTCGCCCTTGGGAAGGATCTTGACCTTGATCTCGATCTCCTGATCAAGGGAAATGCGGTTAAAGTCGATGTGGATGATCTCATCGGTGACCGGATGGAGCTGGATATCCTTGATGATCGCCGGGAAATCCGAAACTTTCTTTCCGTCATCCATCACGTTTAAATGATAGATCAAACTTTCGCCGACATGCTGACGGTAAATACGGTCATAAGCCTTGCGGTCAGCCTGGATGATGGTAGGCTTTTCTTTGCCGCCGTAGACGATGCCGGGGATTAAATTTGTACGCCGTACCTGACGGGCCTTGGCCGATCCGGTACTTCTTCTGACTTGAACATCAAAATTAACTTGTTCCATTTGATTACCTCTTTAGTTTCTGATTTCCTCGAATAAACTGCTGATAGACTCCGCGTTATGGGTACGGACGATCGCCTCGGCCAGAAGGGGCGCTACCGACAGTTGTTTTATCTTGGGATTTTGCACGCTGTCTTTTAAAGGAATGCTGTTGGTGACAACCACCTCCAGCAGGTCCTTGCAATTGACGATCCTTTCCTTCGCCGGGCCTGAGAAAACCCCATGGCTTGCGGCGGCATAAATGCCCCTGGCGCCAAAACTTTTGAGGGCCGTGACCGCATCGACGAGGGAACCGGCGGTGGCAATGATATCATCCACGACCACCACATTCTTGTCCTTGACGTCGCCTAAAATATGCAGCACTTCGGTCTTCTCCGGCGAAGTACGCCTCTTGTCAACAATGGCCAACGCCGCGTTCAAACGCTTGGCATAGGCCCTGGCCATCTTGATGCCGCCCACGTCAGGCGAGACGACCACCAGGTCGTTGATCTTTCTTTCCTTAAAATATTCTGAGACCACGTTGATCGCATACAAATGGTCCACCGGAATGTCAAAAAACCCCTGAAGCTGGGCGGCATGCAGGTCCATGGTCAGGACCCGGTTGACGCCTGCGGCAACGATCAGGTTGGCCACGAGTTTTGCCGTGATCGGAACCCGCGGC
>CAZFON010000333.1:0-2382 GCA_964520185.1 uncultured Planctomycetales bacterium
TGGACCATACTTTTGTAGCAGGCATCGGGAATATTTATGCCTGTGAAATTCTTTTTCGCAGCCATATAAACCCAAGACGGCGAGCTTGCCGGATCAGCCGGCAAGAAAAGGAAACTCTCCATCATCATATCGTGAAAGTTTTGAGAGAAGCGATCACCCATCGCGGATCTTCCATGCGCAATTACCGGGATGGTGATGGTAAAAAAGGCCGGTTTCACGAACGACTGGCCGTCTATCAACGCCAGGGCCTGCCTTGCCCGCGCTGTCATGCCCTGATCCAGCGCATTGTCCAGGCCGGCAGAAGCACGTTTTTTTGCGGCAAATGCCAAAAGTAGAGTTTTTCGCATGTCCAAGGGAAAGGCTTGTGATATACTCTGAATTTGAATATGAAATTTCCCCTTCCATTTTATTTCCGGTTTTTTTTCTTTTCTCTTCTTTTAATAGCAGGGTTATGCGTATTTAAAGATTACGGAGTTCACACAGACGAATATTTCAATCAGTCCATTGGGGAAGAAGCTCTCAGGTACGTCCTTGCCAGCCCGTTCATTCATGCTGTTGCGCCCTTAAAATCCGAAAGTTCGGTCCAAACCCATGGAGCCATCGTTGAGATGTCTCTTAAGTTCGTGCAACGAGTTTTTAAGGTGCGAGATACAAGAGAAGTTTTGTTGCTAAGGCATTTTTGTTGTTTCCTGTTGTTTTTAATGGGGGTGTATTTCTTTTGGTCGTTATGCGAGCATTATTTCAACAGTTGGAAGATGGGTTTACTGGGGAGTCTGTTTTTGGCGGCATCACCCCGTATTTTTGCCAATGCTTTTTATGATACCTACGATATCCCGTTACTCTCCTTTTATATCATAAGCATCTATACGCTGTTGCGGTGGCTAAGAAGGAAAACATTTATTAATGCTTTTCTTCATGCTTTAAGCTGCGCCATTTTATTTGATACCAGAGCAATTGGGCTGGTTATGCCTTTATTCACCTCCCTCATATTCCTTATCGATACATTAAATTCATTTCCTATTCAGCAAAGGATTAAAATATTCCGACAATTTTTATTGTACCTATGTTTATTAAGCGCATTGATCGTCATCGGCTGGCCGTTATTATGGTCAAACCCATTAATGCATTTTTTGGAAGTTATAAAAGGGAACGTTGGATACCGTTTTCCTTTTGGCACAACCATTTTATTTATGGGCAGGGACCTGATGCAATATCGATTGCCCTGGTACTATGTGCCGGTTTGGATATTGATCACCACGCCGGTAATATACAGTTTATATTTTTTAGTCGGTGTTTATTTTTCGGTCATTTTATTATTTTCCCGCCAATTGTTCATCAAGAAAAGGGGAGTGGTCTTATTCCTACTTTGTTTTCTTACGCCGCAATTGTTGGCACAGGGCAAACTTTATGACACTTGGCGGCATCTATTTTTTATATATCCCGCCTTTTTGATGATATCGCTTATAGGCCTATCGGCCCTTTGGGAAAAAATTAAGAATCATTTTTCAAGGCCAACAAATTTGATCTTACAAGGGCTGCTCATCCTTGTGACGGCAGGGAACCTTTGCGGCGTTCTTGGTTTTATGGTCAAATATCATCCTTTTCAATTTGTGTATTTTAACCGTTTGGCTGGAAAAGACATGCAGGAAATTAAGAAAAGGTATATTTTGGATTATTGGGGTCTTCCCTATAAACAAGCTTTGGAAGACATCCTTAAGAAAGATACGGAGAAGATCATTCCCATCTGCCCGGGAGATGAGATCAGCGAATTTATTTCCAATAACATCAATATTTTGCAGGAGCAGGATAGGAGAAGATTCCAGTTAACGGATATCGATAACGCAAAGTATCTTATCACCAATTATATTTGGCATCCCAAGGAATATCCGTATCCTTTATATGATGCTATCAAAATAGGGAATGCCAATATTTTGGGAATATATAAATTGAAATAGCCGGCACATGCTTTCTATGCAGGAAAAGACAAGATCTTTTATCAATGCCACTGTTTATGATCTTGAGACCGTCCAACTTCTGTTGGATTACGGCCGGATCAAAGAGACTGTCCCGATCGTTTGCGGGGTATTTGATCGTATCCGTTCGGAAAGCCTTGTGGAAGAATATTTTCAGGAAAATCATTCCTTGGGCGTATGGCGGCTAAAACTTGAAAAGTTCTGCCGCGACAAAGTTTTCGTGACGGACCAGGAATTGAAATCAGCAGGATATGTTGTATTTCTAGAGAATTTTTTTCCTTGGGCGCTTGCTAATATATCGAAATTAAAAAACAGATCAAAGCCTTCTAAATTAAAAAATATTGAACGGCTGATGCTTATCTTTATTTTGATCGTTCTGGTCGGAGGGGTAGGAGCGTTCCAATGGACG
>CAZFON010000334.1:0-2369 GCA_964520185.1 uncultured Planctomycetales bacterium
CATTGTTTCGCTTCAGTCGGACAAAGCGTCCGACGTGGTGGTTGTCCTCAACCAGGTTAAAAGCCAGGCCGGCAAGGTCATTGCGGATGACCAATCCAACAGCATCATTATTCAGGACGTGCCGGAGAAAATAGAGGAATTGCTGAACTTTATAAAGACCATTTATGCTCCTGCTGAATTAAAGGTCTATAATTTGGAACATATATCCGGAGAAGGACTGGTGTCCAAACTGCAGGAAATGATCAGCCCTAAGATCGGAAATGTGAAGTTCGATAGCTTTTCCAATAAATTATTCGTCAGGGACGTCCCCAAGAAACTCACAGAGATCTCCAAATACATCAGCCAAGTCGATGTCCCCCGCAAGACAAAAGAGTTTGATATCAATTATGCGAAAGCTGAGGACCTGGCCAAGACCATCGGCCCCATGCTGACCAAGGACGTGGGCTCCATTGAATACGACGCCCGTTCCAATACCCTGGTCGTGACGGACATCCCTCCAAGGATCGACGAGATAAGCAACATGATCACGGCCCTGGATAAGAAGGACAAGGAAGTATTCATTGAGGCCAAGATCATCCAGATCGCTTTGAATGATGAATACCAGATGGGGGTGGATTGGCATAAGCTTATCCTGAAGGCAGGCAATACGGGTGTGAATTTTACCAGCAACTTCAGCATTCCTAATCCCGGTGCCAATATCGGCCAGGCCGCCATCGGTACGCTGAATAACGACTCTTTTAATGATATCATTCAAGCCCTGGATTCTTTTGGCAAGTCCCGTACTCTTTCCAGCCCCCGACTGGCGGTGATCAATAACCAGGAAGCAAGCATCTTGATCGGGACCACCACTCCATATACGACAAGCACGAGTGTGGCCAATGCCGCCACCGCGACCACATCGGAATCCGTGAGCTTTATCGACACCGGCGTCAAGTTACATGTGACACCCATTATCCATGATGACGGATTTATCACCATGAAGATCAAGCCTGAAATTTCAAACCAGGAGGCCAAGCCTTATTCCGTGCCGGGCGGCGGCACGATCCCCATTGTGGACACTTCTGAAGTGCAGACCACCGTGCGGGTCAAGGACGGGGTGACCATCATCATCGGGGGATTGATGAAAAACGAGCTTATCAACAATAAGAACAAAGTCCCTGTGCTGGGCGATCTGCCTATCATCGGTAAGGCCTTCAGCAACGAAGACAGGGTGATGCAAAAAACGGAGATCGTTATTTTCCTGACCCCCCATATCATTAACGGGGACGTGTATAACGATCCTGAAAAATATCTCAAAACGACTTCAAGCCTTAAACCTGTCAAAACATATTACGATCCCTTACCCAAAGACGAGTCCACGACCCCTGTGCCGTAGGGGATCGTATTGAAATATGAACAAGCCGCATATCTATTTAGGGGAATTGCTTGTTAAGAAGGGGATCATCACCGCCGAACAGCTGACAGCTTCTTTGGAGGAGCAGAAGAAGACCGGCCTTCCGTTGGGTGCCACCTTGATCGGCATGGGGATCGTCAGTGAAGAGCAGGCCATCTTGCCCATATTGGCCGAGAAATTCAACATCAATTTCGTTTCCCTGAAAACCATCATCATATCCCAGGTGGCCTTAAGCCGCTTGCCGGCCAAGGCGGTCAATCATTACAAGGTCTTTCCGGTCAAGTATGAAAACGGGGCCTTGACCGTGGCCATGTCCAATCCCTGGGACATTGCCATTCTCGACGATCTGGCCATGGTCGCCCATGCCACCATCCAGCCTGTGCTGGCAGGAGAAACGGACATCACCGAGGCCATCCGCGAGCATTATGGGCTCGGCGCTGAGACCATTGAGAGGATGATGTCCGATACCCAGATGATGAGCGCGGAGTCGCCGATCATCGAGAACATCGATGAGGCCTCGTCTGAAGCGTCCATCAGCAAGTTCCTGAATCAAATTTTATTCCAGGCCCACCGCGACAGTGCCACGGATATCCATATCGAGCCTTTTGGGGGCGAATTGCGCATCCGCTACCGTGTCGACGGAGAATTGTACGATGCCCAGGTCCCGGATAACATCCGTTATTTTAAGGATGCGCTGATCTCGCGCGTCAAGATACTTTCCAATTTGAACATTGCAGAAAAACGGCTTCCGCAGGATGGCCGTTTCAAGGTCAAGGTGGAAGGCGCGGACATGGACTTGCGTGTTTCTTTTTTGCCCACTGCCTTCGGTGAGACTTGTGTCATCCGTTTGTTGAACACCTTTCGTTTGTATAATTTCGAAGAATTAGGCATTGTCGGTCCGGAACGTCAAAAGTTGGATGTTTTGATCAATAAACCGCATGGGATCGTTTTTTTGACCGGGCCTACGGGCAGCGGT
>CAZFON010000335.1:0-2368 GCA_964520185.1 uncultured Planctomycetales bacterium
TAATACTTATATGGAGACAAGATGAAGATCCGCACCAAGGCTGTGCATACCGGCGTAAACATCGACAAAACATTTAATTCCGTCATAACCCCGATTTATCCGACATCTACCTTTTACTTTGATGAGATCGGCAAGAACAAGGGATATGATTATACCCGTTCCGGAAATCCCACCCGTGCGGCTTTGGAAGCCAATATCGCGGCCCTCGAGGGAGGGATCGATTGTTCGGTGACAGCCACCGGAATGGCCGCCATCACCGCGGCGATGTTTTTCCTCAGACCAGGGGACCATATCGTTACCGGCGATGATATTTACGGCGGCACCTACCGTTTGTTCAATGCGGTGTTAAAGCCCATGGGCTATCATTTTTCATTCATCAATTTGCGCGACCCTAAAGCCCTTAAAGCTGCTGTCAAGAAAAGCACCAGGATGATCTGGATCGAAACTCCGTCGAATCCGCTGCTTAACATCGTTGATTTGGAAGCTGTGATCGCGCAAGCGCATAAAGCCAGGGCCCTTGCTGTTGTGGACAATACTTTTCTTTCCCCGTATTTCCAGAATCCTTTTGCATTCGGCGCAGACATGGTGGTTCATTCCACCACCAAATACCTTAACGGCCATTCCGATGTGGTCGGCGGAGCGATCATCTACTCCCGCCAAGAATTGAAGGAACGCGGACGTTATCTGGTCAATGCTTTGGGTGTCTCTCAGTCGCCGTACGATGCATGGTTGGTTTTGCGTGGGGTCAAAACCCTTCCCCAGCGCATGGAAGCACACCAGGCCAATGCCATGAAAATAGCGCAGTTTTTGGAAGGGCACAAAAATGTCAAGAAGGTCTATTACCCGGGACTTCCAAGCCATCCCCAGCAAGAACTTATCAGGAAACAGATGAAGGGTTTTGGGGCCATGCTGGCTTTTGAATTGAACACCTCGAAGGTGTCGTTAAACAAATTTTTCAAGAAATTAAAATATTTTGCCTTGGCCGAGTCCCTGGGCGGTGTGGAGTCCCTGGCTGAAACCCCTTGGTTCATGAGTCATTCCTCCATGGGGGAAGCCGGGTTGAAAGCCTCCGGTATTACCAAGGAAACCGTGCGCATCTCCGTCGGCATCGAGGATGCCGATGACCTGATCGCCGACCTTGAAGGCGCCCTGAAAGGATGATATGAAAAATACACAAGCCTCCTACCTCGTTTTTCTGACCGTGCTGGCCGTTTTAACGGCAGCCCCTTTGGCCTTTGCGGAATTGCCGGACATCGAGGCTGCGGTCATGGACAAGGATTATGCCCAGGCCAGGGACCTG
The DNA here is from genome assembly GCA_964520185.1 of uncultured Planctomycetales bacterium. Taxonomy (GTDB): domain Bacteria; phylum Omnitrophota; class Gorgyraeia; order Zapsychrales; family Fredricksoniimonadaceae; genus JABDGZ01. The sequence continues at coordinate 1,301 of CAZFON010000335.1, forward strand.
GCGAGCCAAGCCATTAAGAGCAGTAACAATCCCGCCCAGCGTATCGAGGCCAGGTATTATTATGGGCTTTCCCAGCTTCGCCTGGGACAATACGCCGACTCAAGGCTTGCCTTTCAAAGCGTGATGAATGCCCGGCCCGCGCAGGACCTTTATGACAAGGCTGCCCTTGGCCTTACCGAAGGATTTTATATGGATGGGCTTTATAATGACAGTTTGGATACAGCCAAGGAAATATTAAAGAAGAGCCCGTATTCTTCATTTTTAAGCCTGATCTATTTCAAGATCTCCGGTGCTGATTTGAAGTTGATGCGTTGGGAAGAGGCCCATGAATACCTTAACAAGATCCTCAAGGATTTCCCGCAAAGCCCGGAAGCGCCGGTGGCCAAGCAGCTTCTGGAAGAGAAACAATATTTTGCCGTGCAGGTGGGCTCTTTCCTGGACAAGGCCAGGGCCATGAACCTGCTCAATGATCTAAAAGGCACCGGTCAGTACGCTTATGTGGTGGAGACCGGCGGTTCTGATGGGCAGACCTATTACCGGGTGCGTGTGGGGCAGGTCAGCTCCCTGAATGATGCCGAGGATTTGAAAAAGAAGCTCGATAAATTGGGCTATCCCACCTTGATTTATCCTTGATGAAAGAACCTGCCCTTATTTTCATCGTCGGGCCGACCGCTGTCGGGAAATCAGAAACAGCCTTATGTTTGGCCTCCTGTCTTAATGCGGAAATCATCTGCTGCGATGCCTTGCAGGTTTACCGGGAAGTGAATATTGCCAATGACAAACCTTCGGCCCATGCCTTGAAGCAAGTGAGGCACCATCTGGTCGATATCCTTTCCGTGAGCGAAGATTTTAATGTGGCGCGCTGGCAAAAGTTGACCCTGGAGGCCATCCGGGACATCCAGGGCCGGGGCAAAAGACCCTTGATCGTCGGCGGAAGCGGCATGTACATGTCTGTTTTGCTGGATGGGATCTTTGAGCAAAATTTTTCAGGGCAAGATCTTAGGCAGGAATTGGCCCGGGAGATCGAGATCAAAGGCCCTGCTATCCTGCATGAGCGACTTAAGACCC
>CAZFON010000336.1:0-2339 GCA_964520185.1 uncultured Planctomycetales bacterium
CAAGGAGGGCCCAAAGAACCTCAGCTTGCCAAGAAAGAAAATTTTTATATGAACATGGGCATTGCCATGGCCGTGGTGGTGTTGATCAGCCTCGGGTTATGGGTACCACAACCGCTGATAAAATTGATCCAACATGCGGTTGAGATGACAGGAGCAGTTTAAAAATGGTCTTTTTATTAACCAGTCTGGGTATCCTGACAATATCGAGTTTAGGGATATTGTTATGTGCACATTCCAAGAAGATTTCCAGTCATCTGTTTTTATGGTCCCTGGTGGCGGCTTGCGGCTTGGGCTTTGGGGCAGGGATATTAGGATTGTCTTGAGCCATGGATTTCAGGGTGCACGGGATCGTACCGTTCGGCGAATTTTATATCGGCACAGATGCTTTAAGTGCGTTCTTTCTTTTACTGACGTTTATCTTATCATTGGCATCTGGTATTTACGGGTTTGGTTATCTGCGGGAATATGATGGCAAGAGGAACACCGCGGTGCATCTGGCCCTTTATCATTTGCTCCTTGTCAGCCTTGTACTTGTCATCGTTGCCAAGAATGCCGTTTTATTCCTGGCCGCATGGGAGCTGATGACCGTGTTTTCTTATTTCCTTATTACTTTTTATAATGAAAGTGAGTCAGTCTGTAAGGCGGGTTTTATTTATTTAATAGCAACCCACCTGGGGGCTTTTTGTTTGCTGCTGATGTTCATGATCATGGCTTCCCATGCAGGGTCCATGAATTTCGACCAGATGGCCTCGACACCCTTCCCCCTGGGCGTGGCCGGGATCCTTTTCATACTGGCATTCGTGGGATTTGGCATTAAGGCAGGCTTCATTCCTTTTCATATCTGGCTGCCCCGCGCCCATCCGGCGGCGCCAAGTTATATTTCGGCCCTGCTTTCCGGCGTCGTCATCAAGATCGGTATTTACGGCTTGATGCGCATGATAGCCATTATCAAAGATTTTCCTTTATGGTGCAGTGTGGGTCTTTTGTTGATGGCTGTCATATCAGGAGTTGGAGGGGTCTTATATGCCCTTGGCCAGCATGAGATCAAGAAATTACTGGCCTATCATAGTATCGAGAATATCGGTATCATTGCCATGGGCCTTGGCATGGGCATGATTGGCCATGCCTACCATCAGGAGGGGGTTGCTTTTATCGGATACGCCGCGGCCCTGCTTCATACCTTTAATCATGCGGTATTCAAAGGACTGCTGTTTTTGAGTGCCGGTTCCGTGATACATTCAACGCATACAGGGGACATGGAGCACATGGGAGGGTTGTTCAAAAAACTTCCCTGGAGCGGCCATCTTTTTTTGATCGGTTCCTTGTCCATCTGCGGTTTGCCGTTATTCAATGGATTTATCAGCGAATGGCTTGTCTTTAGGTCGATGTTGGAAGGGGTTTTCCGTTTCAATATTTTCGGCATCATTACATCAAGCTTAGGGATCGTCGCCCTGGGATTGATCGGAGGCCTCGCTGCCATTTGTTTCGCGAAAGCTTTCGGCACCATATTTCTAGGTCATGACAGGTCGCACGAAGAACACCATTACGACGACGGAGATTTGATCATCCGCGGCCCCATGGTCTTGCTTGCGGCTGTCTGCCTTTGGGTGGGGCTTTGCCCTGTGGCCATGGTCACCTATGCCTTTCAAGGAGCAGAGAGTGTGGCAGCGGTACCGGTCCCCTATGCCCTACAGGCGGCGATCCTGGTCCCGCTTTTACTGGCCACCCGGGTCTTGTTGTTCGGGGCGCTCATTTTTGTTGTGTTGGCGATTTTACGTACAATGTTGACCCGGGGCACCAGGACCCGTTTTGCAGAAACCTGGAGTTGTGGCTATGCCAGGGCAAGCTCCCGGATACAATATACGGCTTCTTCTTTTGCCAAACCGATCTTAAAGGTTTTCAGGTCGGTCCTATTGTTCAAGATCAACGCTGTCAGGCCAAAGGGTTTTTTCCCGGTGGGGGCAAAGTTAAGTTCTTCGGTCAGGGACGCTTCGGAGGACCTGGTTTTCAGGCCGTTGTTTAATTCCATCAAGAAGTTTTCCAGGAAATTAAAGTGGATCCAAAGCGGGCACACGCAAACGTACGTTTTGTACATTCTTTTTCTTCTTGTCGCTTTTCTTATATGGAAGCTGTATTGATATGGACATGATCCACTTATTTCATCTGATGATACTTATTGTTTTCCCGCCTTTGCTTTTGGGCGTCATAGGAAAAACCAAGGCTTTTTTTGCAGGCCGGCAAGGGCCTTCTTTATGGCAGCCGTATTTCGACCTTTATAAGCTCATGCAAAAGAGCCCTGTTTATAGTGTAACAACGACTTGGATCTTTAGAGCGGCCCC
>CAZFON010000337.1:0-2333 GCA_964520185.1 uncultured Planctomycetales bacterium
TCCTTTAATATTAAGACCTTATTCCTTTCTTTGAGCTTACCCTCAAGCCTTTGGACCCAATGATCAAACCGATGTTTTTCTGCCTCCGTGTCCTCCCTGTTTGAGAGGTCCGTATAATGCCCCATCCAGAAAAATCCTCCCGTCTTGATAACCCGTGACATTTTTTCGATCAAAAGGTCCTTGGTGCTGTCAACAATGCTCGGGTCAGACAAAATACTCATCGCTTCCAGAAAATCAACGGTATTGTCATTTAAATCTGATCTTTCGAAACGCGCATGTAAAACGTCCTGGACTATCATCTGGGATATATGGAATTTGTAGGCTCGGTAAGCCCACTGGGAATTATCGTTATAATAATTGTCCTCCTTGGGTTCATATATCAAAACCGTGACCCCCAACCCTGCCAGGATCTCCTCTGCTTGGATCAAATATTTCTTATATACCTTATGCATTTGCGCTGATCCCGGACCGATGGACACCGCCAGCTTCCAACTCCTGGCGCCGTAACGCAACAGCATTTCATTGAATCGTCTATTTTGTTCGTAAGGATAGACGAATTTCGGCAAACGTTTATCTTGCGGCTGTGATGATTTTGCAATTCTCTTAAATATCCTGACGGGAGAAATCAGTGCATCTTTGAAACGCAGTCGCCACAACATCAGCCTGTCGCATGGCCAGATATCAGCGCCATATTTCTCGAAATTTTGTCTGGCTTGGGCTAGCAAGATCCTGGTATTTTTCAAGGTCTTGCGGAACTTCTCAGGACGTGATGACTGTGATGCCATATTATTCAGTACGTACTCGGTCTCCTCCTCCACCTTATTAAGGAAAGCTATCATCGGAAGCCGTAAATAAATCAATTGGTCTTTCCTAGTCAGATAGGTATTCGCTTCCAGGAAAAATGGAAAGCCCCTGCCCGTAGTCAAGACCCGCAAAGACTTAAGGAAGGACCTGTAATCATCCTTGCTGTGGTGCAAATCAAAAATGACCAAACCCGCCTGGAGACCGACGGGATAGGCGCCCGGATCGCTTTGCTGGTTGATCCGGTGCATGGCCTTCATCTTCGCATAAACTTCCTGGGCCTGATCGTCATAGCCTAAATGTTCAAGGAAAGTGCCCAAATTCTGGAAAGCATCAGCCACTTCCTTAAACTCCTGCCGGATGACGTCATAATATTGCCACTGCTGTGTGTGACGATTATAGTAGGATTCATCTTTCTTATAGCGGCCGCCGGGAAGACGGGAAATCAAGTCATCGGACCTGGCAATGGTCTGTTGGTATTTAAAGATCAGTTCCGGGACCAAATAAATGGTCTCAGACACGATGGATTCCTGCATCAGTTTGGCCAAATACTCCTGCATGTGCCGAGGTTCGACCAGGCCATATAAATTAGCCCTGGCGAATTCCGCGGTGGTAAAATTTAGGTTTTTATATTGGTCATCCGTAAGGTTATGGCGGAAATCATCCGACATTTTCTTATGCAAATACATCCATTCCATCATGTACATAAAGAAAGTAATTGCGAAATCCATGTCCCTGCCATTTTTAAGGTCCCATCGTTGTAAAAGGGGCTCGGGGATATACATGACCGTTCTCTGCCGGCCGACGCTGACAACGCGGATGACCCTTTCGGGTGAATCGGTCAACAAAACAGGCTGGTGCGACTCAACGGCAACAATGGTCAGCTGCTTTTTAAGCCCCGCAAAAGACGCCCTGAAATCATCGTAATACCCTGTCATGTGCCGACCTTTAAGATTGCCTTGGCCCAACCGGCTTTCCATGTCTTCAAGGATATTGGTCACCTTCTCCTGTAATTCTTTATCTTCTTTAGTACTTGGCTGCCTGGGTTCCCATTCGCCCCTGTCCTTACGGATCTTGAGGGGATAGCAGGCTTCTTCTCCCCTAAACAGGTACATTTTGGCTGATGAGGCAATGACGCTGTTGGTCCAGTCATGATAGGAGAATCTCTGGCCTGACATGCTGAGGGTGCTGATATCCATGTTCCTCAATGCACTGGCCACGATATTTTCCATAAAAGGCCTGGCTGCCAAGGCATGAGGAGTTTTTATATTTGTAAGGTCCTGGAACAAGGCTCCCAAGGCCACCGAGTATTTATCCAGGTTAATGGCCCTGTTTCTATCCTTAAGGACCAACTCCTTGTCAGCCAGGCCCATGGCTGTCAAACCATCATTCAATTCCACGGGATAATTCCTGACCTCTTTGTCCCAGACCCTGTGCTGCAGATCCCTTAATATATCCATTTGGTATTCATCGAAAACAAACTCACGTTCCAGGGCATCCAGAAGGAATATTGCCAAATGGCGATAACGGCT
>CAZFON010000338.1:0-2326 GCA_964520185.1 uncultured Planctomycetales bacterium
AAAGATTTTCCCGTAACCATCGGAAATTGGGCTTCTCAGGAATTACCTATTGATAAGATGGACATGGCCATTTTAGAAACTAATAACGCTTTTTTACGCCGTTATTCAGAAGGTCCGCATAAGGAGGTTTACTTATATATTGCCTATTCGCAATCTAATTCCAGAAGCACCAACCCCCCTGAGATTTTTTACAGGGAATCTGGAGTCAACATTCTTGATAAAGGCAGGGGATTTATAATGCTCACACCTACCCATTCTCCGATCAAGGCCAATTGGCTTTTATTGGACAATGATCAAAGCCAGCAATTGGCTTATTATTGGTTTAAGGTGGGTGATATTTATACTCAAAGCTTCTGGGAACAAAGGGCCAGAGCTGCTTTTAACAGTCTTATGGGTAATAAGACCGGAAGTGCCGTCATTCGTATCTCTGCAGTTATCACTGATGGGCATCAATATGAAGCAAAAAAGCTGATCAATGAGTTCGCTGCTAAGATCGGTCCCCAGTTGTCGTCGTACCTGCCGTGAACACTTTGTATAAGAAATTCAACATTAGAAAATGCTTATCTTATTCACTTTTCTTTATATAGTTAATATAGATCAAGTTTATATACCGTAAGTATATGGTAAATAACATTTTATAGAAAATTTATATTTTTTTTGCGATTTCTTCTATTTGGCACGGAACTTGCTATGTTCTATGTGTTATGAAGAATTCGCACAAACTAATGATAGTCCTCCTGATCGGCATGACGTTAATGGTTGTTCCAACTCCATTAACAAAGGCCCAGGGTACGTCTTCCCAGATAGCCCATTCTCAAATTTCTCAAAGCATATCGAATATGCCTGTTTCTAAGGCCCCGGAACCTTCGAGTTTCCTATTATTCGGCAGTGGTCTTTTTACCATGGTCCTGGCTTTTTTAAGAAGGGCCTATAATGTCACCAAGAGATTGATGGACATTGCCATCTCAAGTGTTGCCCTTATCCTTCTTTCACCCTTGTGCGTGCTGGTGGCCATTTTAATAAAGCTTACTTCAAAAGGACCGGTTATTTACAGCCAGACCCGCTGTGGCCGGGACGGTGAAGATTTCGAGATCCTTAAATTCCGTACCATGAGGACGGATGCCGAAAAATCCACTGGTCCTGTCTGGGCCAAGCTTAAAGATAACAGGATCACGCCTATCGGTAATATCTTGCGCAAGAGCCGTATTGATGAGATCCCCCAATTTATCAATGTACTCAAAGGGGACATGAGCGTCATTGGTCCCAGACCCGAACGCCCGGTATTTGTCGGCAAATTGGAGCAGCAAATCACAGATTACAGAAAGCGCTTGGCAGTTAAACCCGGCATCACGGGTTTGGCACAGGTCTATCACCGCTACGATGAAGATCTAAGCGATGTGCGTAAGAAGGTCAAATACGACATCCTTTATATCAAGAGCATGTGCTTTTTGACTGACATGCGTATTATTTTAAGTACTTTTCGTGTCATTGTTACCGGTTTTGGTGCCCGCTAATCCCCAGAAGTTGTTAATATAGATAAGTTGTTAATATAGATAAGTTATTGATTTAAAAAGCAGACTTTTTCGAACTGGGGGGTCTGCTTTTTTGTGGAAACAAGGCAGTTGACCTTTAATATCGGCTATATTATGATAAATACATCAACTGATCCAAAAACAGTCATGCCTCCCAGGAAAATAACCCTCAATTTCCCTCTTTCGAATCTTTTACATAAAATCGATACCATGTGTATGCAGTGCAGTGAATCGACTGATACACAAAGCCTGCTAGCTGACTCTCTACACACAATCCTGGAAATTTTAAAGGTAAAGCGTGGAGCTGTTTTTGTACGTGACCAGCAAACAAATAAATTGGTCCTTAAGGCTGCCATAGGCATGACTGCGGAGGAGCATTTGCTCCCCGGATCGTTTATTTCCTCACCGCTCATGATCAAGGGCGAGAAAATAGGGAACGTCAATATTTCGGATAAGATCTCCCAAAAGCCTTTTACTAAAAGGGAGACGCAATTGCTGAACTTTCTTTCTAACCAGATAGCGGTGAATTACCAGCGTATTTCGATAAGCGAAGAATCAATTGATCTTAAGAGACAAATGGTCGCTCAGGAACGACTTGTTTCCCTGGGGAAACTGGCAGGCGGTATTGCCCATGATTTTAATAATCCCCTGGATGGGGTCATGCGTTACACTAAACTATGTTTAACCCATGCCCAAAATTACGAGGTTTTACGGGAGTATCTCTTAGAGATACAAACAGGACTCAAGAGGATGGCCAATATTGTCAAAAACCTGCTGGCTTGCGCGCGTCAATC
>CAZFON010000339.1:0-2320 GCA_964520185.1 uncultured Planctomycetales bacterium
CGATCCCCTGCATGGCCACACGGACTGTTTTTTCATCATTGATATCGCCCTGGATGAATTTAAAGTCCGTCCTGCCTTCAAATTCCTTTAAATTCTCCCGATTGCCGGCGTACGTTAATTTGTCCAGGACCGAGATGTGAATATCCTTTTCGGTTTGATAAAGATGCCTGACAAAATTACTTCCGATAAAACCAGCGCCGCCCGTCACTAAGATCTTCATACGTCCGCCCTCAGGTTCTTCTGTGTCCTGGCCACGATCTGATTGGCGCGGTACAACGATTGGAATGTCCCGCAATCGGTCCATTGGCCTTTGAGGATGTCATAATATAGAAGCCCTTTCTTCAAATACATATTATTCACATCCGTAATTTCCAACTCCCCCCGTTGGGACAATTTTAATCCCCTGATGAAATCAAAGACCATGGCATCATACATATAAATTCCCGTGACAATATAATTGGATTTCGGACGCTTGGGCTTTTCCTGAATGGATACGATCTTATTTCCTTTTAATTCAGCCACGCCAAAACGTTCGGGATCAGGTACTTCTTTGATCAAGACCCTTGCGCCCGACGGCTGTTGACGGAATTTCTCCACCGAAGGCCTTATGGAAGCATCCGTCACATTGTCCCCCAAAATGACCACGAACTTGTCCTCCGCGATGAAATTCTCGGCCAAACGCAGGGCATCTGCGATGCCTCGCTCCCCACTCTGATAAGCATATCGCAAATCCTTCAGGCCGAATTCTTCCCCATTGCCCAAAAGACGCAAGAAATCTCCGGCGCTGTTTCCCCCTGTGACGATCAAGACCTCCGTGATGCCCGCATCCACCAGGCTCTGCAGCGGATAAAAGATCATGGGCTTATTGTAAACCGGAAGCAGGTGCTTATTGGTCACACGGGTCAACGGTTCCAATCTTTTGCCCAAACCTCCCGCCAAAATTACACCTTTCATAAGCACCTCATTTCGATTAGTCCTTATTCCAATCGTAGCCCACTTCAGGATCAAAGGCATCCAGACGGAACTCATCCGGATTTTTGTAATCATAGACCTTGGTTATCACATTGATGATCATGCATTCAACATCACTGACGCATTTAAAGCCGTGATAAACCCCTATGGGGATATGCACCAATTTAGGTTCGTCCAGGCTTGAATAAAACTCGTTGATCTGTTGATGGGTAGAAGAGTCCTTTCTGGCATCATATAAAACGATCTTCACCCTGCCGGCGACACAGATAAAATTATCAGCCTGCATTTTATGGTGATGCCAGGCCTTGATAACACCTGGAAGGGCCGTGGTAAAATAAACCTGGCCGAAGCCTTCAAACACTTCATCATCGCAACGAAGCATTTCCATCAATTTGCCGCGGTTATCAGGGATTATCTTCAAATTTTTGACTTTGACTCCTTGGATCATGCCTATCTCCTTAAGATTTTCTTTTCCAGTATCTTTCTTAAACCCCCGGGGGCCAAAACCGCCAATACCATCACCCCCCAGGTCCTCATATTTCCAGCAGACAACTCCAATGACATCCGGCAATCAGCCCAAAAAGAAGGAAAATCTTTCTTGATAAAATCACACAGCGCAAAACTGAAATAATAATTGGAATAAGCCCGTTTTCTTAAAACATGCCTGGACGGACGGACCTTAAAGAATTTCTCTAAAAGACACAATTGCTCCTGCCTGGCCTGCTGTAAATGGTTGATAGTGTAATTATCAACGACCCTGTATTTCGTCAAAGGCTCCCGAAGGAACCCTGCCTGAGTAATTTCAGATAAACGCAGCCACATGTCCCAATCCGCTGGCGTAAAAAATGCTTCGTCGAACAAGCCCACTTGCTGCAATACAGACTTTCTAACCACCACCGTCGAATTACAGATAAAATTCCCCAATATTAAATTTTCAACTATTTTCCCCTCCCGGCTGCGGGGATGGCAATAGGTGCCTGTAATGGCGTCATCCTCATCTATAAAGTAAGCCGCTGTGTAAACAAACCCGAATTGCGGGTTCGTTTCCAAATAGGCTACGCATTTTTTGATCTTTTGGGGACAGAAAAGATCGTCACAATCAAGAAAAGTGACATATTTCCCTGTGGCCCTTCGGATCCCTTCATTACGGGCGCTGCAAGCCCCGCCGTTGGCCTTTAGAACATAATTGATCCTGTTGCCGTAAGTCGCCATGACACTGGCCGTATTGTCCGTGGACCCGTCATCCACAACGATAATCTCAATATCAGGGTAGTCCTGTGTCAGAACGCTCTCCACTGTCCGACGGGTATATTCCGCTTTATTATAAGCAGGAATGATGACACTGACT
>CAZFON010000340.1:0-2314 GCA_964520185.1 uncultured Planctomycetales bacterium
GAAAGGATGGTGGCAGGCACCTTGTGGACCTCAGTGGTGGCAAAAATAAATTTCACATGCTCAGGAGGCTCCTCAAGGGTCTTTAACAAGGCATTGAAAGCATCGGACGTAAGCATATGAACTTCGTCCACGATATAGATCTTATACCTTCCGTAGCTGGGCGCGAATTTGACATTCTCGCGAAGAGTGCGTATCTCATCGATGCCGCGGTTAGAAGCGCCATCGATCTCAATGACATCAAAGCTGTTGCCGTTAGCGATTTCCTGGCAGGCTGAACATGCGCCGCAGGGCTTTAGGGTCGGACCGTTCTGGCAATTAAGCGACTTGGCCAGGATCCTGGCGCATGAGGTTTTACCTATCCCGCGCGGCCCGCAAAATAAAAAGGCATGGGCAATACGACCGGATTCGATCAGCTTCCTTAAAAGATCCGTGATATGGGTTTGACCCACCAGTTCTTCAAAATTTTGAGGACGGTATTTGCGGGCTAAAACAAGATACGACATATCATTCCAGAGCCTTCTCTAAAGCATCTATTAATTCAGGGATGCGGAAACGATAACCGCTTTCCATCAGGCGGCGCGGCATAACGTGGGCGCCCTCCAATAACAGGTCCTGCCCCATTTCACCGAAAAGAAAACGAACAGCCCCTTCCGGAACTGAGAACAGCGTCGGCCGATGCAGCACCTGGCCTAAGATCTCTGTAAATCGGGCATTGGTAACAGCCTTCGGAGAAACCACATTCACAGCGCCAGAAATAAGCTTATTTTTGATCAAATGTTCGACCACGAACGGGATCTCATCCAGGGCAACCCAACTCATCATCTGCAAGCCGCTCCCCAAACGTCCCCCTAAACCCAACTGAAACGGCAGCCGCATCTTGGCCAGCGCGCCGCCGTATTTGCTCAAGACCACCCCCAACCTCATACACACCACCCGGATACCGGCGTGCAGCAAGGGTTTGGTCCCTTCTTCCCACTGATGACAAACATCTGCCAAAAATCCAGTCCCGCGAGGACTGCTCTCATCCAAAAAATCCTGCGGCGCATGATTACCGTAAAAACCGACGGCAGAAGCACAGATCAAAAGCTTGGGCCTGGAACTTAACTTCTGCAAAATATCACACAACAGCCTTGTGGAATGCACCCTGCTATCTATGATCTTTTTCTTATATTCCGGGCTCCATCGATGAGCAATATCTGCGCCTGCCAAATGAATGATGACATCAAAGCCTTCTAATTTCTCGATCTCGATATAATTTAATTCCGGGTCCCAAGCAATCACGGAAACTTGGGGCTGGCTCGTCAAAGAACTCCGGGTTATAGCAGCGACGTGGTGGCCTTGGGCCATAAAATACGCCGTCAACTTGCTTCCTATCATGCCCGTAGCGCCGGTTACTGCAATTCGCAATGGCCTTGAGTATAACATAAAAATTACCAACGGTATAATTCTTTGCGCGGCGGTGTTGCGGGTGGCGTTGGGGATAATTTGGATTGTTTGGCAGGCCTTACATCGGCTTTGGATTTATGTTCGCCAACCAAATTCTTCCTCATGGTCAGGCTGACCCGCTTTCTGGCAATATCAACTTCAACGACCCAAACCTTGACCTTCTCTCCCACTTTAAGCACATCCGCAGGATTCCTGACATAGTTATCCGAGATGGCGCTTATATGCACCAGGCCGTCCTGATGTACGCCGACGTCCACAAAGGCGCCGAAATTGGTGATATTGGTAACGATACCGTTTAATTCCATGCCAGGCTGCAGATCCTCCAACCTCTCAACGCCTTCCTTAAACTGAACCGGATCGAATTTGGCGCGCGGGTCCCTGCCTGGCTTGGCCAGTTCATCCTTGATATCTATTAAAGTAGGCAAACCAACCGTCGGAGTTACGTATTTATGCACATCTATTTTCTTGCGATAGCCTTCATCCTTCATCAGATCCGACACCGATACCCCCAAATCCCGGGCCATGCCTTCAACCACTCCATAGCTTTCCGGATGCACCCCTGAAGCATCAAGTGGATTTTTAGCATCGCGTATCCTCAAAAAGCCGGCGGCTTGTTCAAAAGCCTTTAGCCCAAGCTTTGGCACTTTTCTTAATTCTTCCCGGGAGCTGAAAGCACCGTTGGTATTACGGTATTCAACAAGAGCTGAAGCCAGGGCCGGCCCCAAACCGGAAACAAACATCAACAACTGTTTACTGGCTGAATTGACCTCAACACCCACCTGGTTAACACAGCTGATGACCACATCATCCAGGCTATTCTTAAGTTTGGCCTGGTCCACATCGTGTTGATACTGCCCCACACCGATGC
>CAZFON010000341.1:0-2307 GCA_964520185.1 uncultured Planctomycetales bacterium
GACGAATTTATATCGGCGTGTTTATTCATGGCACGGTAGTCTTCATCAAGCATTACCTTTAAATGACTTTTGACCACAAGTACGGTGTCCTGATGTTCGTAAACCTTGGCATATTGAGGTAAAATCCAAACCTTATTAAAGGTATTTACAGGAATCTGCGTCGTGCCATATATCTCCCTGGCTTGCGCATAGACTTTGTCCCAAAAATTTCTACCTAAATTTCTCTCCGGGTAGATCAAAGACGCGGTCAATTGTTTCAAAATATAATCCTGTGCCAACATATCCTGTCCCAAAACAGTCTGTCCCAAATCTTCAGGAACGATACGTTGTTTTTCATAAGGAGAAAGGTTGACCCATTGGTCTTCATCAGGAATGGTGAGACACGCTAAAAAATATTTGATTAAACGATCAGATTGCTCTTTGACTTGGCCCACATTCAAACCACTGTTACCTGTGCTGACAATAAAATCCATCAGTAAAGGATTTTCCGGATGCACCCTCAAGCCGGTAAGCATAAGAGGCACATACGCAGGACTTAAGTCCACCCTGGTCCCTGGCTGGGGCAGGCCCACGATCCCTGCCTGAGCATAGGCTTTAGGAGTGATTACCAAAGACGTCACAAAGGTAAGCACAAGACAAAAGACGATTAAACGGAAATACCAGGTTTGACGGATGGATGGAAAAGTCATTTTATCTCCTCTTGTTAGATAAATGAACTAAAATGAACACTGTGATAAAATCAACCGCTATAGAGGGGATCAATCTTAGGCGGATGAGAAACGAAACTGATCAGAAAGCGCTTTATTACAAATCTAAAAAAGCTTAACACATAACCGTTAATTGTCAAGCTCGTATCATGCTGGAATATAATGAGTTACGTTCTCGATAAAAAATAAATCCCTTTAAATACCAAATCTTCATCAATGATGCGGATCTTAGGCGAGACAAATTTCTTCATTAATTGGGTGTGGCCGCCGGTCATGACCACTTTAACGGTCCCCTTCTTCCACGGCAACGACAATTGAGCAGTAAGTAGATCGATCATCCCCTTGCATAAAGAGCCATAACCGTAAAATAAGCCGCTCAACATGCTTTCCTGGGTTGTCTTCCCTATTATATGCTTCGGAGCCATAATTTTAATATGCGGCAAAAGCGCGGTTTTCCTAAATAGAGATTCTGCCGATAAACGAAGCCCGGGAACAATAACGCCCCCCAAATATTCACCCTTGGCTGAAACGGCATCAAAGGTAATGGCCGTACCCAGATCCACCACGATCAGCGGGCAGCCATAGATCTTCATAGCGCCGAAGGCCCCGACCAAGCGGTCCTGGCCAACCTGCTTGGGGTTTTTATACCTGTTTTTGATAGGCACCATAATGTCCCGTCCGATCACATAAACAGGCAGGCTCCGTTTTAAAATATTTTCAAGGACCTTTGAAGCCTCGGGGACAACGGAACAAATAACAGCCCTGGAAATGACCCTGGCCTTTAAGATCTTGGCCGCCACGGCCTTGATCTTAGCGGAGCTCGCGTCTGTATCAACCACAGTCACGGATTCGATACGCCCTGTCTTATGGATGACGGCAAAACCAATGGTGGTATTACCTATGTCTACAGCAAGTAACATTAACGTCCTTGTGGAGGGACCATTTGTTTTAATTCTTTGATCTTATCCCTTATCCTGGCCGCCTTTTCAAACTCCAGATTTCGTGCGGCTGTTTCCATTTGCCCTTCGAGATCGCTAAGATAACCCGCCATGGCAAAATCCTCTTCCGATTGACCGGCTGCCCGCATCACGAGATCTTCAGCCTCAGCATATTCTTCAATGCCTAAATTAATGGCCTTGATAATGCTCTTGGGGCTGATGCCATGCTTGGCATTGAATTCCATCTGGATCTTACGCCGGCGCTCACATTCATTCATGGCGGCTTTCATGGCCGCCGACACGGTGTCTGCATACATGACAACAATGCCATTGATGTTGCGCGCCGCCCGTCCAGCGGTCTGGATCAAGGATGTTTGCGAACGCAAAAAACCCTGCTTGTCTGCGTCAAATATAGCAACTAAAGTCACCTCGGGCAAGTCCAATCCTTCGCGGAGCAAATTTACCCCGATCAGGCAGTCGAATTTCTTCAACCGCAAATCCTGTAAGATCTTGGTACGGTCAATGGTCTCGATGTCCGAATGCAGGTATTTGACCTTGAGGCCGGCTTCTTCGCAATAAGCACATAGATCTTCGGACATGCGCTTTGTCAGGGTCGTCACCAGCACGCGCTCGTTTTTGGATGCGCGCTCTTTACATTCTTT
>CAZFON010000342.1:0-2305 GCA_964520185.1 uncultured Planctomycetales bacterium
AGCAAAATATTTTGGCCATTCTTTAGGCCATGGGGTGGGATTGGATATCCATGAATCGCCCAGGCTTTCAAGCCAAAGTACGGGCATTCTGGAACCCGGGATGATCGTTACCGTTGAACCCGGGGTCTATATTCCTAATAAATTCGGTATCAGGATCGAAGACATGGTCCTTGTAACCAGTGAAGGCTGTGAGGTGTTAAGTGGCTATTACAATCAATGAACTTGAAACTGGGATGGGGTTGGTGGTTGACGGTCAGTTGTTTTTTGTGACTGAGCTTAATCATGTTAAACCCGGCAAAGGATCGGCTTTTGTGCGTGTTAGGCTCAAAAATATCCGTACTGACGCTGTTTTGGAACGCACCTACCGTACAGCAGAGACGCTTGAAGAAGCGGACCTTGAACGCCGTCGCATGCAATTTACTTATATTTCAGGGGAAGAATATCATTTTATGGACCAAAGTACTTTTGAAGACACCGTTATCAGCAAGCAATTATTAGGTGACGGGGTCAAATATTTGCAGGATAATATGGAGGTGGAGACAATTATATACAAAAGCCAGGTCGTCAAGGTGGATGTCCCTAATTTTATCATTGCGACCGTTGTGGAAACGGACCCGGGATTAAAGGGAGACTCGTCCAAGGCGGGATATAAGCCTGCCAAAATTGATACCGGGGCCGCTGTTTCAGTTCCTTTGTTCATTGTGACAGGAGAGACCATTAAAGTAGATACCAGAACTGGTGTTTATGTCGAAAGGGTCAAAAAATGAATTTAAAAGAGATCAAAGAGATTCTGACTTTGATGAATGAGAACAATCTCAATGAGATCGAGATCGAACGCGAAGGCATGAAGCTTAAACTCAAAAAAGCGTCGACAGGGGAAGTTGTCATGGCCCCGCCGTCCATTCATTATGCCGTGGAATCCCTTCCAGCTCCTAAGGCCTCCTCTTCATCGGCAGCGTCTGTACCTCCCGCCGCAGAGGCCGCCAAGCAGAATAAAGAGATCAAGTCCCCGATGGTAGGTACTTTCTACCGTGCTCCCTCGCCGGAAGCCGAGGCGTTTGTCGAGGTCGGCCATACGGTTGAAATAGGCCAGGTGGTTTGTATCGTAGAAGCCATGAAATTAATGAACGAAATCAAATCCGAGATCCGCGGCAAGATCGTGGAAGTGGCCGTGCAAAACGGGGAACCGGTGGAATTCGGCCAGATCTTGTTCGCTGTTGATCCTCTTTAACCTTTATGTTCTCCAAAATCCTGATCGCTAACCGCGGTGAAATTGCATTACGGGTGATCCGTGCCTGCAAGGAAATGGGCATCCGTACGGTAGCGGTGTATTCTGAAGCAGACCGCAGTTCCCTGCATGTGCGTTTCGCCGATGAAGCAGTGTGCATCGGCAAGGCCGCCAGCAAGGAAAGCTACCTGAATATCCCTGCCATTGTTTCCGCTGCGGAGATCACAGATGTGTCCGCCATCCATCCAGGTTATGGTTTTTTATCGGAGAACGCGCACTTTGCCGAGATCTGTGAATCCTGCCATATTAAATTCATCGGGCCTTCCCCCGAAAGCATACGCAAAATGGGCGATAAGATCGTCGCCAAGGAAACCGCCAGGAAGACAGGGGTGCCTTTGACGCCGGGAAGTAACGGGGTCATCAAAACCCAGGAAGAAGCGTTGAGCGTGGCCCAGAAGATCAAATATCCGGTCATCATCAAGGCCGTGGCCGGCGGTGGAGGCAAGGGGATGCGCGTATGCCATAATGACGTGACCTTGATCAATTCATTTAAAATGGCCCAGACCGAGGCAGAGGCCAATTTCGGCCTGGGAGATGTGTATATAGAAAAGTACATCGAAGGACCGCGCCATGTGGAATTCCAGATCTTGGCGGATGAGCACGGTAACGTGATCCATTTAGGGGAACGCGACTGCTCGGTGCAGCGCCGCCACCAGAAATTGCTGGAAGAATCGCCTTCGCCGGCCCTGGATCCCAGTTTGCGAAAGAAAATGGGCGATGCGGCTGTCAAAGCAGCCAAGGCCGTGAATTATCATGGCGCAGGGACCATCGAGTTTTTGCTGGACATGCATAATAATTACTATTTTATGGAGATGAACACCCGTATCCAGGTCGAGCATCCGGTCACCGAGATGATCACGGGCATTGACCTGATCAAGGAACAGATCAAGATCGCCAACGGCCAGAAGCTCAAGCTCAAGCAGGAAGACGTCAAGTTCCACGGGGCCTCCATCGAATGCCGGATCAACGCCGAAGATCCTTATAATAATTTTATCCCTAGCCCCGGCAAGATCACGG
>CAZFON010000343.1:0-2302 GCA_964520185.1 uncultured Planctomycetales bacterium
CGTACGCGCGGTAGGCAGATATTCTTATGGGGACTTGAATATCATTTCATATGGTAATAAAGATGAATCTTTGGAGATCGGAGAGTTTGTGTCGATCGCAAGCGATGTTGTATTCCATATGGGAGGGATGCATCCTTTGGATACTCTTACCACTCTTCCATTTGAGTTTGTTGTCTTGGGGATCCCCGGTGACCCGACCATGAATTTATCAAAAGGACCGATCATTGTTCATGACGATGTTTGGATAGGCAGCCGCGCTTTGATCCTTTCTGGTGTGGAGATCGGTCAGGGAGCGGTGATAGGTGCTGGCAGTGTCGTTGCCAAGCCCATCCCTCCTTATGCGGTGGCGGTGGGAAATCCCGCCCGTGTTATCAAATACCGTTTCTCGCCGGAGATCATTGATGTCCTTTGCAGGCGTTTGAATTATAGAATGTTGACCGAAGATATAGTCAGGAAAATCCATCCGATCCTGAAAATGCCTTTGAATAGAGAAAGGCTTGAGGAGATCCTTGCTGCCATGGGATGTTGAAATGCCGGAATTTTTATGAACAAGATGAATAGGAGGGTATCCGTTGATGTTAGAAAAACTTCTTGAGAAATTAATTCTCAACTCCTGGCCGTTACGCAGGGTCATAGGCAAAAAGATCGTCCAGAAGCTGCAGATGGGCAGTTATGAATGGCGGCTAAGAATGGGGACCGTCGCACGGCCTTATTACGGCTATTGCGTCTACCAGGCAGCGCTTCTGGCCAAAAAATTAAAATACGACAGGATAAGCGTCGTTGAATTTGGCGTCTTTAGGGGCAAGGGACTCCTGAACCTTGAATACCATGCCCGGGAGATCACGAAGATATTGGGGGTGGAGATCGATATCTACGGTTTTGACACAGGCGAGGGGCTTCCGGATCCGGTTGATTACAGGGACCTTCCTTATCACTGGCAAAAGGGCTTTTTCAAAATGGACGTTGAGTTGCTTCAAAGTCAATTGCAGAAGGCAAAGCTTGTTTTGGGGAATGTCAAAGACACGTCCAAGGACTTCTTTAAGAAATACAATCCGGCGCCTATTGGTGCCATTCTCTATGATTTTGATTTCTATTCCTCTACTCTTGAGGCAATGCAAATGTTGAAAGCCGGCGATCAATATTATCTGCCAAGGGTATTCTGTTATTTTGACGACACGATGGGCAATGAATTGGAGCTTTACAATGATTATACGGGACAGCGGTTGGCCATCAATGAATTTAATACGGCCCACCGGGACATCAAACTCGGGGTTCCCTACTATCTTTTAGGCAAGAAGTTCGTGGAAAATTGGTATTATCAGATATGGATCTGTCATTTCTTTAAACATGGCCGTTATAATGATTTTGTCAGTGGAACTCAGGTTGATAGCCAGGAAAAGGGGGCTTAAATGAAAGTGTTATTAACAGGGGCCGCAGGGATGTTGGCGGCAGATGTGATCCCGCAATTAAAGAGTAATGGTTTTGAAGTAAGCGGCTTTGATATCAACCAGCGGCTGCCGGATATAGAGAAGCTCGATATCACGGATAAAGAGTCTGTGTTTAACATGGCTCAACGCCTTAAGCCGGATTATATTTTTCATCTGGCTGCGGAAACAGACGTAGATCGTTGTGAGAAAGATCCTGACCATGCCTTTAGAGTTAACACCATAGGAACAGAGAACATCGCTTTAGCTTGCCAGAAATACGGGATTAAGCTGCTTTATATCAGCACGGCCGGAGTATTTTTTGGTGATCAGCAAGATCCGTATACAGAATTTGATATTCCCAGGCCGGCCAATGTTTATGGGCATGGTAAATTACAAGGGGAGATCATCGTCAGAAATTTGCTTTCCGAGTATTTTATCGTACGCGCCGGGTGGATGGTAGGGGGCTGGGAAATTGACAAGAAATTCGTTTATAAGATCGTCCAGCAACTTAAAGGAGGCGCTACGGAGCTGAGAGTTGTGGCAGATAAATTCGGCAGCCCGACCTTCACCAAAGATTTTGCCAAGAACCTGGTGGCCTTAATTAAAACAGGCCGTTACGGACTTTATCATATGACTAATAAGGGTTCAGGATCACGTTATGATATTGCCGTGAAGATCGTGGAATTCATGGGCCTTAAGAACAAGGTCACGGTCCATGCCATCAATTCGGCGCAGTACCCGCTGCCGGCACCCCGGGCGCGCTCTGAAATGATGCGCAATTATAAATTGGATCTCATCGGCTTGAATCTTATGCCTCATTGGGAGCAATCCCTGGAGGAATACATCAGGATAAATAAGGATAAATGAGGAAAGTC
>CAZFON010000344.1:0-2257 GCA_964520185.1 uncultured Planctomycetales bacterium
GTATTGGAAAATCTGCTTTTTGACTTTACCGAAGCTCGTGAAAGCAGCATCCAGGGTGTTCCTGATGACGGGCTTTGGCACCATCGTATAGATTTTGACCAAATCCAGCTCGGGCCCATGGAATATATGCTCAAGGCCGGCCGTTTATTTCGCATCAACGACGGCAGGATCCTGATGATCGCGGATAATATGGTTGACTTGCGCCTTCGCCGTCAAAGGCAATCTCCAGATATTTTGGAAGTACAACTCAAAGCTAAAAAGAACGTCACTTTAACGATCAATTTAAAAGTAAGGCTTCATCAATAATGATGGATCTGCCGTCAGCTTGGGAAAAAGCATTGCGGGAGACGAACATCATCCGCTCAAGGGTTATGAGTCTACAGACCTTCGGGGAGACCCATGTGCCATATTTCCTTTTGTCTCCCTCAACGATCAATGAGGGTGATACCGTTGTGCGTACCGGCGAAGTGCTTGTACACCGGCCGTCTTTGATCCTACCGCCCAATATTCCCCAATTCGAAGGGTTTGATTTTGAGGGTGAGGATTCGTCATTTAAGCAAGATGCCATGATCAGCTTTCTAATGGTCAGGGGCATTACATTGCCTTCCATGAAATATGACAATAAAATTTCCTCTTTGAATGTTTTTGAAGGTAAAATGGATGAAGCTATCGGTGTTTATGGCAATCGTTTGCAAAGAGAGGAGAACACCTCCGCCGGCCTGATTTGCGGTCCGGATGAGGTTTGGCAGTTTTCTTTGCTGATTTTTATTTGCTCCCAGATCGCCAAGAACTCATCCACGGACATCCGCCGTCTTTTGGATGAATATCATAGGAAAAAGGGCAACGAAGATGAATAAGAACGATTACCTTGATCTGGAATTGCTGGTCCTGCGCAAGCTTTCCGGGAAAATGTCCCTGATGATGACTGATGATGTCAGGCAAAGACTGGCCAGGAATGCCCTTGACGTAGTTTTATCGGATGAAGGCCGGACTTTTGCAGATGCATTGAGCCATGGCGATGAAAAAAATGATTTTATCAAGAAATTATTGTCATACGGCATTATCGAAGACCTGCTCTATAACCCCGAAATCGAAGACATCATCATCAACGCGCTGAAGCCCATCTATATCCATCATTCCCAAAAGGGTTTTATCGTTACAGACAAATGTTTTCATCAACAAAAGGAATTTGAGAATTTTATCCAGAAGCTTTTGGTTTTCGCCGGCAGGGATAGCTATCATAAGATCGCCAATCTCGAGTTGGCCAATCTCGCCGGACGCGTCAACATCATTGATTCTCCCTTGGGCGCTCAGCTCACTATCACTAAGGCCAAGATGGATCCCTTAAGCGTCATTGATTTGATCCGGCGAGGCACGATGAACTATGAAGCGGCCGGCCAGTTGTGGCTTTATTTGGAAGGCCTTTCGATCAGACCGGCCAATATTATTATTTCAGGCGGGCCTGGTACAGGTAAAACGACCCTTTTGAATGCCTTGCTGAGTTTCATTCCCGCCAAAGACCGTTTGGTCGTGATCGAAGATACCATGGAATTAAATACTTTCATGGAGGATAGTTGTTCGCGCCTGGAAACCGATGATGAAATGACCCTCTCGGATTTGGTCAAAAATTCCCTACGCATGCGTCCGGAGCGTATTATTGTCGGTGAGGTGCGCGGGGCAGAGGCGCGGGACATGATCACTGCGGTCAATATCGGCAAATACTGCATGGGCACCATCCATGCCTTGACGGCCCGCGAAACCATTACCCGTCTGAATAACGAGCCTATGAATGTCTCGGAGGTGCTCATCAACCTGATCGATGTTTTTATCATCCTTAAACGATACCATGTCAACGGCAAATTGTTCCGCGTGATCGATGAGATCTCCGAAACAGGGGGAATGGAATCCAAGCAGGTGCTCTTGTCCCATGTTTTTAAATATAATTATGACCAAAACCGTGTTTTGGCCGTTTCTCCCAGCACCATTTACCGCGATCGTCTGGCGCAGGAAACGGGCTTTACTCCGCGAGATATTATCAATGAAACCTGGCTGCGCGCGGCCGTACTTAAGACATTAGATACGAAGAATGTCCATACCATTAAAGAAGTCTCCACGTATTGCCGTTATTATGCTTTAAATCCAAAAGAGGCCATGGCTAAGATCGGCCTTGATCGCGAAGCGATGTTAAAAGAATTAAGCAAATAAAAAAGGTGACAGGTACATTTTTTTACTAATATTTATTAAAAAAATGTACCTG
>CAZFON010000345.1:0-2231 GCA_964520185.1 uncultured Planctomycetales bacterium
CCGATGGCAGAAGATTTTCGCCTCCCTTGGATGATTTTCTGGAGATCATCCTTCAAAAAGCACAACCCCTGGCCGTATTGCCTCACTTTAATGCTACTTTATTAAAGAGATTTGTCCTTGATCACAATGAACAGATCCTTGATTCTATCAGGTTTTTATCTCGTGCTCCCTCTCAGGGGTACGGGAAGATCAGGATATATGCGTTGAGTGATATTTTTAAGGGACAATTGTAAATACAGCCGCTTTTTCTTCTTGGGAAAAGGATTTTTGTTATAATGGACAACATGACCTACAAAGAATTTACAGACCAGATCGAGAATTTCGAAAAGAGCTACTATAAGGACATCAACGAGACTTCTTATTTTTCTTTTCCCTTGAAGCCCATCCTGGAAGCGGAAGGCAGGTTGACTAAAAAAACGGAAAAATCCGTGGCCTATTTTTCCATGGAATACGGCCTTGCCCCGTGTATCTACAATTCATTTGTCCTTAACGGCCCGATGAGCCCAAAGAATAAGTTTTTTAAGCACCAGGTATTTTCCAATTATTGGATCTCTGATTATTTGTTCAAGATCAATATCAATAAAATGTTGGATATCCCCATTTACAGCGGCGGCCTGGGGGTTTTGGCCGGTGATTCGGTCAAGAGCATGGCTGATCTTGGGCTTTCCACGGTGGCCATGGGGATTTTATGGAACAAAGGGTATTTCAAGCAGAATTTCTGGTATAAATACGGCCAGATCCCTGAGGAGCTTTCCTGGGACCCTCATACCTATCCGGGGCTGATCCCTTTAAAGAACAGGATACGCATTAAAACCAAACAGGGCGATATGGTATTGCGTTTGTGGAAATATTATGTTTACAGTTATGATAAAAAACATGTTGTTCCGCTGGTCTTGCTGGATTCCAATGTTGAGGAAAACCACGAACATTTCCGTAAACTTACTGACCAGCTTTACCGTAGTGACCAGGTTTTTTGGCGTATATTGCAGCGCTCCATCCTCGGCATCGGCGGCATGAAGGCCATCGTTGATCTGAAGCTGTCCATCGATTGTTATCACTTGAACGAAGGGCACGCAGCTTTTGCCCTGGTTGAAAAATATATCCAGCTGACCGACAAAACGTTCTGGCCTAAGGAGAAGGGTAAATTCGTCTATACTTGTCATACGCCGGTGGCCGCAGGGCATGACCGTTTTCAGATCGCTGAGCTGCGGGAAATTTTCAATGACGATTATGTCGAGACGGCCATGAAATTCGGCAAGGAATCCCCGGACTCTAATGATGTCAATTTGACCTATATCTGCCTGGACAATTGCCGGCATGTCAACGCCGTGGCGCAAAAGCATGGGGAGATCATGCGGCTGCAGTTCCCGAATTTTGCCAAGCGTATCGATGCCATTACCAACGGTGTTCATGCCCATACATGGGTCTCAGAGGCTTTTGCCCAATTGTTCGACAAGTATGACAGGGTCTTCGGCGACTGGCGCGCTGATCCCTGCAGGCTTAAAAATGCAACACGGCTTTTGAGGGACAAGAATTTTCGCCGGGATATATTCCAGGCGCACCAAACCAACAAACGGCAATTATTGGAAGTGGTCAAGCCCTGGAAATTACAGGAAAATTCCCTGACTATTTGCTGGGCCAGGCGTATCACTAATTACAAAAGGCCGTCTTTGCTTTTTCAACATATCGAAGAGGTCCTGGAAATCGCCAAACAAACAGGTCCTTTGCAGATCATCATCGCAGGCAAGTCTCATCCCATGGACAGCGGTGGAGCATCCCATATTTTGAACATCATGGAACATGTCGACCAGTTGAATAAGAATTACAAATTGGTCAAGGTCCTGGTCTTGGAAAATTACGACACCTATTTCGGTAAATTGTTGACCAATTGCGTCGATATTTGGCTCAACAATCCCTTGCCGCCTTTTGAAGCTTCCGGCACCAGCGGCATGAAGGCCATTCTTAACGGCGTGCTGCAGCTCTCCACCTTGGACGGATGGGTGGTAGAAGCAGAGCGCGATGATATCGGCTGGATTTTCGGCTGGCGCCACCGCGGCTCGGAAATTGGCGATGAGGGGCATTTGCGATTGGAAGAAGATTCCAAGGCCTTATATGCCTCGCTCAGGGAAGCCGCCGGACTGTATTACCGGACAGACAAGAACGGGACCATTGACCTTCGCAGTCCCTGGATAGATAAGATGATCCACTGCGTCAGCCGTGCAGGGTTTTTT
>CAZFON010000346.1:0-2229 GCA_964520185.1 uncultured Planctomycetales bacterium
TCTTCTTCCGAAGGGAAATTACTGCGGATCATGAACGGGAATTCCGTGCGGTATAAGCCCACCCCGTCCGCCTTGAATTCATTGGCCGCTTTCAGGTCGCCTAACAAATTGATGTTCGCCATGAGCTTAACGGAAACCCCATCGCTTGTCCTGGGGTGTTCTTTGACCATGCCCTTTAAAGCGCTGATATTGCGGTTTAATTCCTCACGCTGCAAAACCTTGGCCTTGACCAACGGGTCCGGATTGATATAGATATTGCCCATATCCGCATCCAATAGAACTTCCGTGGCCGGGTCCAGGGACAAGAGCGGCAGTTCATGGGTGACCACCAGGGGGATGTTCAGGGAACGCGCCAAAATTGCCACGTGCGAGGAGATCCCTCCGCTTAAAAGAATGATCCCCTTGATCTTCTGGGAATAAAGTTTCAGCGCATCCGACGGAAAAAGCTCCCGTGCGATCACGATCTTGTCCTGAAAGTCATGGTGCATCTGCTCGAGACCCGTCAAATTCTCCAAAAGGCGCCTGCCCACATCCTTGACATCATAAATTTTCTCCCGCAGGTAGGAAT
The DNA here is from genome assembly GCA_964520185.1 of uncultured Planctomycetales bacterium. Lineage (GTDB taxonomy): Bacteria > Omnitrophota > Gorgyraeia > Zapsychrales > Fredricksoniimonadaceae > JABDGZ01. The sequence goes on from CAZFON010000346.1 coordinate 569, forward strand.
CCTCCATCTTGTTGAATTTGGCGACATAATCATGCACCACTTCTGCGATGGCCTGGGGTGGATTGACCCCTTTCCTGATCAGGAAAAAAGCCGCATCCGTAAAACCCTTGTCCTTGAGCATCAAGATCTGCGCGGTAAAGATCAACGCCGGCATATCAAGCAGGGTCGACTCCAGTTTGACCTGCAATTCTTCCAGCTGGCGTTCGGTCTTTTCCATGGCCTTATGGACCTCAGCTTCGGTATATTGCTTGCCGGAAGGCCCGGTATATTGGTGCATGTCCATCCGGGACTCATTGACGACCACCGTCGTTGCCAGGGCCACTCCTTCGGAGCCGCAGCGGCCTTTGACGAATTTCAGATCTTCCGGAAGGGGCGCGCGGGCTTTTTCCTTTTTATCGTTCAGCGTTATCAAAAGCCGCGCTGTCTCGATGGTGGCTGCCAGCTGGGTGGTAATGGCACGAAAGACCTGGATATCCTCGGTGGAAAAATAATCTTTTTTCTCGCTTTGGATGTCCATGACGCCGATCTCGACCGTGCCCCTTAAGATCGGCACAGCCAGGAAGGATTCATATTTTTCTTCGCCAATACCCGGGAAGAAACGGAAATTAGGATTGTTCTTGGCCTGGCCTTCGCAGATCGGCCGCCTTTCTTTCAACGCCAGGCCGGTCAGGCCCTCGCCGATGGTCATCTTGACCTTATTGATGGAACTGGGATTCAGGCCCTTGGTGGCTTTGAGGACAAGCTCATGTTTGTCTGCGTAGTAAAGGTAAATGGAGCAGACCTCGCACTCCATGTGGCGGGTGACCATGTCCGTGATCTTCTGCAGGAACTCCTCCATGCTGGGGGCATCATGGAAAAGGCCGGTGATCTCCCCCACATCACAGATAAGCTTGGTATGGTCGCGTTTGTTAAACATATTCAAAAATGGTCGGGAAGCCGGGATTCGAACCCGGGACCTCTTGCTCCCAAAGCAAGCGCGCTAGCCAACTGCGCTACTCCCCGAAATTACTGCAAATTTTCAAGACTACTTCCAGAAAAATTTCGGTGGTTGTGCAAATTACCTCAAGTCTAATAGAACATCTTCAAGATAAATTTGCCTCCCCGTAAAAGTCCGATAAAAATGTTTTGATAGTATATCACTTAGTCCTTATAAATTGAACTTCTTTTGCTTCACGCAGGCCCTTGTGTCACTTATACTGTTTATATCCCATTGACGCGAATTATTTTTAAGGTTTAAACCATGGTTCCGATGGAAATAATAAGGACTTTATTTGTATTTCTATATTGGGGGGCCATCCTTCTTTTCTTAGTCGAACGCAGGAAGATCGTATTGAACAAGTTCCGGGACCTTGGACTGGAAAGGTCAGAGGCAGACCATATTTTGGTACTATTGTTTGTCGGCAGCATTTACCTGCTCTGGACAGCCCTTTTTAACCATTATCCGCTTGTTTTTTCAGATACCAACACGTATTTAATAGCTAATAGTTTTAAAGACCGGGCAGCCGGCTATGCCGTTTTCCTTAGGTTGACATCCCTGGGCCTCTCCCTTTGGTTGACCGTCTTTGTCCAATCGTTGATCACGGCCTGTTTGTTGATGAGGATCTCTTGTATCATGTTAGGAGAGACAAAATTCAGCGAATATTGGGCCCTGGCCATCATCA
>CAZFON010000347.1:0-2225 GCA_964520185.1 uncultured Planctomycetales bacterium
GGTGAAACTCCTTTCTCGAGGACACACGATCAAGGAAGTGGCCATTGATTACACGGCCCGCACGCGGAAAGCCGGTAAAAAGATCAATTGGACCACAGCCCTGGAAATGTTCTGGCCGATCATTAAATACCGTCTCTTTAAAAAGCACGGTCCCTGATGCCTGCGCAAAAATCGTTAAAAGACCGCTTATCCCCACTTGTAAATATTCCCATCAGCGTTTTCCTGATCGCCGTTTTTTGCCTTGCTGCCCAGAATGTCATTGAGACCTTTCCGGTGGCCCAGATGACCGCCTTAAATTATCTTAAGCCTTACCCGATCGATTATTTTTGGCAATTGAATATCCACCAGGCCCCGTTGGATAAAAATAAGGTCCGTTATTATGCAGACTATTATGAGCATCTGCTGGATACTTTTCCAAGCCTGAGGGACGCCTACGGGCTGTTGGGGTATTGTTACCATTATTTAGGCGATGATCCCAAGGCCATTAAGTTCTTAAAAACAGCTATTCAATACGATCCGGATTATTTTTGGAATTACTATAATTTGGCCATCATCTATATCCGGGGCGCACACTACAGGCAAGCTTCGGACTTGTTGCAGGGGGCTGTAAAAGTGGACCCGGTCAAGAGCTTAAAGAGTTTGTTTAGTTCGCAGTTCGTTTATTTGCCGTTATTAGGTGAAGACCCATCAAAAGCCCTTGCGCAAGACTCCCAGCATCTTAAAAAAACTTATGAGATGAGTTTTATCCTTATAAGGATATTGAACCAGGCGCAATATCGAAACCAGCTGCCCGTTCTTATGGACAGGCTTCATCTGGAGCCCTATGCGTTTTGACCATTTAAAGAGCCTGTATTTATCGGCGGTGGTGATGGTCCTTTGCCTCGCCGCCGGACTTTTATTAAGCCAGCGCAAGCTGCTTTGGCTCGACGAGCTTTATACGCAGCAGACGGCCATTGAGGCCAATTCTTACAAGGGGATACTTTCTTTCAGGTTTCCGGACGGCAATAAACACCCTCTTTTTTATCTCGTACAAAAAATGACCGGTGATGTTCTTTCCTACCACTTGCCTGTTCACTTTGACAAAAATTTTTATACCACCCGGGACGTCCCTTCACAGGTGGTCTTGCGCATTCCTTCTAATTTTTATATGTCCTTGAGCCTGGGGCTGATCTTTTATTTTTTTACGCGTTTTTATTCCATCTTTGCGGCATTTTATGCCCTGGCTGTTGCGCTGGCCTCTCCGATGGTTTGGATGTATTGGGCCGAGGCAAGGCCGTATTCCTTATGGTTTTTATTGACCACCATCCAGCTTTTATTGCTGTGTTGCATGAGCGTCGCCCCACGCATCAACACTGGACTTAAGCTTTTTTTGACGCACATCCTTTTGGCTTTTACAACGCCGGCCAGCGTGTTCCAGATCACCATTGCGGCGTTCATAGCCTGGCGCAAAACACGGGTCAACATCAAACAGTTGGCGTTGATCTGGGCCCTGCCGATGGCCATCGATTCGTTTTATTGTTTTTTTGATGCCGCTACCAAGATCCGGACATACATGTTTTTTACCAATCTTTTTGATGCCATCATGCCGGAAAGGCTTTTCGTATATATCATTTATGCGGCGGTGGGCTGGGGGCTTCCCGCAAAGTATAAGAAAATTTCCTGGAACATTTTCTTTCTACCGATCTTCCTGTGTTATCTGGCCAGCGGCCTTTTTCTTCTGATATCAGGGCTATTTGTTCCCATCTCCGTTTCCATCAGCGGGTTTTTCAGCCGGTATTTGATCTACCTGATGCCTGCCGACATCCTGATGTATTGCCTGGTAAGCATTGATCTGAGGCGATGGAGCCGGCCTTATCCCTGGATATGCATGAATGTTTCGATCTTTTTAGGAGGATTGGTGCTTATACGGGCATTAATGACGTATAGGATCATCGTGGCGCTGGCCCTTTATTTACATTCACCTTGAAGGGGATTTCCCCTGTAATTTAATTTGAATTTTTCGACGAAAGAGAATAAAATAACCCCCTTGTAAACAATACTGAATTAACGCTGAATCAAACTTCCAACGAACATGAATTTTCCATCGAAACAAGGGTTATACGATCCGTATTTTGAGCATGATTCCTGCGGCGTGGGTTTTATCGCTCACATCAAGGGATAGAAATCCCATGACATGATCCGTCATGGCATCGAGATCCTGGAAAACCTGGCTCATCGCGGGGCCT
>CAZFON010000348.1:0-2224 GCA_964520185.1 uncultured Planctomycetales bacterium
CCGTCTTTGTGATGAAAAGAACATTTTGCTGATCCTCGATGAAGTACAGACAGGGATGGGGCGCACCGGCGAAATATTTGCCTATAAACATTATGGCATTACACCGGATGTGATGTGCCTGGCCAAGGCCCTGGGTGGCGGATTGCCCATTGGGGCGATGATCGTCAAGAACGGATTGGCTGATCTTTTTAAGCCGGGTATGCATGGTTCGACCTTTGCCGGAAGCCCTCTTGTTTGTAAGGCCGCTTTGGGTGTACTCAAGGCCATTTATGCGGATAAGATGATGAAGAATGTCAAACTTCAAGGCCCCTATTTGATGGGGAAGTTAAATGAATTAAAATCTAAATACGACTTCATTAAAGAAGTGCGCGGACTGGGGCTCATGATCGGCATTGAATTAACCATCCCTGGAGAAGTTATTTTTAAGGAATGCTTGAACCGGGGATTGATCATCAATTGCACGCAGGGTAATGTGCTGCGTATTATGCCTGCGTTGAATGTTACCCGCCGGCAGATCAATAAAGCCATTCATCTTTTGGATGGCGCGCTGTCCGCAGTGACGGCGCACTCACAGAAAGCTGTTTTATGAAACGCGACTTTATTAAATTATCGGATTATTCCAGCGCTGAGATCCTTGGCCTTATAGATTCAGCCGATAAATTAAAAAGGCAAAAGGGAAAACGGCGCGCTGATTTGAAAGGCAAATCCGTGGCGCTGGTTTTTCAAAAGCCTTCAAACCGTACACGGGTTTCTTTTGAGGTCGGGGTTTATGAACTCGGGGGCCATTGCCTATATCTGGGCCCCAAGGAGATCGACTTAGGCAAGCGGGAAAGCACGCATGATGTGGCAAAGACTTTGTCCCGCTATGTGCATTGTATCGTGGCGAGGGTCTTTCATCATAAGGATATCTTCGAGATTGCCCAACACGCTGATGTGCCGGTGATCAATGCTTTATGTGACCTGTATCATCCTTGTCAGGCGCTGGCGGATATTCAGACGATCCGCGAGAAGTTCGGCAGCTTCAAGGGCCTGACCTTGAGTTATGTTGGTGATGGGAATAATGTCTTTCATTCATTGATGATGGCCTGCGTCAAGGTGGGCATTAATGTGCGTTTTTCCGGCCCTCGCGGTTATGATCCAGATCCGGGGATCGTGAACGTTGCCAGGGGTTTTGCCAAAAAAAATAAATGCAGTATTGAATTAGGCCGTGACCCCAAGGAAGCTGTTAAGGGCACAGATGTGATTTATGCCGACGTATGGGTCAGCATGGGCCAGGAAACAGAAACAGCCCGGCGAATTAAAGAATTCAAAGGTTACCAGATCAATGGGCAGTTGGTGCAATTGGCCCATAAGGATTATATTTTTATGCATTGCCTGCCAGCACACCGCGGCCTTGAAGTGACGGCTGATATCATCGACGGGAAGCATTCGGTGATCTTTGACCAGGCTGAAAACCGTTTGCATGCGCAAAAGGCAGTTCTTTTAAAATTGTTAGCAAAATAGTGTCTCGCAAATACTGATAACGAAAGGTTCGTATGAAAAAAGTTGTACTTGCATATTCCGGCGGGCTGGATACCAGCTGCCTTATCCGTTGGCTGAAAGACAAAGATTATGAAGTCATTGCTTTTATGGCTGATGTGGGCCAAGGCAGTGATTTTAAGAAAATAGAAAAGCGCGCTTTGGCTACCGGCGCATCCAAGGTCTATATCCTGGATTTAAAAAAAGAATTTGTGCAGCATTATGTTTTCCCGGCCATCAAGGCCAACGCCGTGTATGAAGGCAAGTATTTCCTGGCGACAGCCTTATCGCGTCCTTTGATCGCCAAACATCAGGTGGCTGTGGCTAAAAAAGAGAAAGCAACGGCGATTGCCCATGGCTCAACGGGTAAAGGTAATGACCAGGTACGTTTTGAGGTGACGGCCAAGATCCTGGCGCCCCATTTGGAATGCCTGGCGCCTTTGCGTACGTGGGAATTCAAGACCCGCGAGCAGGAGATCGAATACGCGCATAAGCATAAGATCCCTATAGATGTCACCAAAAAGAGCCCTTATTCAGTGGACATCAATCTTTACGGCCGTTCCATAGAGTGCGGGGTGCTGGAAAACCCCTGGGTTGAGCCGCCGGAAGAAATCTATTTGATGACCAAGGACCCTGTTAAGTGCGCCAACCGCCCCGAATATGTGGAAGTGGAATTTGCCAAAGGCCTCCCGGTCAAAGTCAACAG
>CAZFON010000349.1:0-2215 GCA_964520185.1 uncultured Planctomycetales bacterium
TTTTTATATTATCTATCGATCTGTGTTCGTGGGTGTTGTTATGGTTTTTTTAATTCTCTTCCTCTGGTTCTTTTTATTGCGCGACTTTTATATTCTAAAAGATAATATAGGGATATTGTTGTGCGGCATTCTTCTTAATTGGATAGTGTCGGCTAATTTCTTTTTGATCTTTGAGCTGCCTTATACAGCCATTCCCGTCTGGACTATTTGGGGAATAACTGAAAAGTATAGGACGATCCTTATTAGGCTTAATAGAATGCGCAAGGAATAAGGCCCCCCCAAGCTCATGGAGGGAACAGAAAATTTCTCCCCGAGCTTCCCTTTCTGATATATAATATCCCCTTCTTATGTTGCAAACCATTTGCCTATTAGGGGTTAATGTCAGCCGGGTCAACCTTGATTCAGCCTTCAGGCAGATCCAGGAGTGGGTTGAGCATAAATACCGTACCTATGTTTGTGTGGCTCCCGTTTCGACCCTGGTAGACGCAAGGCGTGATGCCAAGTACCTGCTAGCCGTGAATGGAGCCGGAATGGTAACACCAGACGGCATGCCTGTTGTCTGGCTGGCGCGATGGCGAGGATGTAAAGATGTTGGCCGGACCTACGGCCCGGATTTATTGTTACAGACATGCAACTACGGGCAACATATTGGTTTGCGGCATTTCTTTTACGGCGGTACGCAAGAGGCCTTGCAGCAATTACAGCAAAAGCTTCATAAGATTTTTCCTAAAATGCAGATAGTCGGCAGTTATGCTCCGGCTTTCAAGCCCGGCGTTTGGCAGGAAGATCAAAAGATCATTGATCGTATAAACAGTGCAGGGGCTGATATTATTTGGGTGGGGCTTGGCAGTCCTAAGCAGGACTTTTGGATGCAATTGCACCGTCCATTGCTGGATGCTCCTGTCATTGTTGGGGCAGGAGCTGCCTTTGATTTTTGTTCAGGGGCCAAACCTCAAGCCCCTCCATGGATGAGGCCTCTGGGACTGGAATGGTTTTTTCGTCTTTGCTGCGAGCCGAGGCGGCTATGGAAACGGTATTTGATCGGTAACAGCCTGTTCCTGTTTTATTTGATCATAGATCCTTTTAAAAAGGTCTCCAGATGAATTCGAGATTTCGGTCCGCTTTTATTATCAGTACTTACTTGGCCATTGACGTGGCTTGTATTATTTTTTCTTTCTATTTGGTATTGCTCTTCAGGGCCAACACGGTCCATTTCACGGTTTCGTTTTCCTCTCTTTTTTCTTCAGACAATCCTTTTAAATTGCTTTTCATGGTCTGGACCCCGCTGATCGTTTTTTTCCATTCCACCCATGACCTATACCGCACCCGCCGTGAACAATTGGAAAGCCTGGAGATCTGGCAGGTCATCAAGTCCATCAGTATTTCGACTTTTGTGATCATCGTCCTGGCATTTTTATTAAAGATCCAGGGTTTTCCCCGCAGCGTCATGCTGCTCAACGCAGTGATGATCACCTTTTTTTGTTCTTTCTGGCGGGTATTAAAAAGGATATTGGTCAATTACATGGTTTCCCATGGTTACAATAATTTCAATACCCTGATCATCGGTGCCGGCAAGGTCGGCCTCTCACTGGCTAATGAGATCAACAGGCAGCCCGCGTTGGGATTGAAAATCAAAGGTTTCCTGGATGACAGCAAGACTTCAGCCACCGGCAATCTGCCTGTTTTGGGTAAGCTGGATGACTTGCAGGAGGTGATCCAGCGAGAATTTATCCATAAAATATTTATCACGATCTATCCTGATCATCAGTCTTTTATTAAATTATTGGAAATAGCAAGAGAGGAAGGCCCGGCCGTCAGGGTGGTGCCGCAGGGCTATGAATATATGTCCAGGGATTTTATTAAGTTCAATATCGGCATCATTCCCATCCTTGAATATTCCGATATCGGGATAGGCTACCATAACAGGCTCAAGAGGATGTTTGATTTTATTTTATCACTCCTGCTTATCTTCATGCTGATGCCTGTCTTGTGCCTGGTGTGCCTGCTCATCAAGCTTGACAGCCAGGGGCCGGTTTTTTATAGATCCAGGCGTTATGGCCGGTATGGACGCATGTTCGACATGTACAAATTCCGCAGCATGGTCACCAATGCCGACCAGCTTTTGGGTCAGCTTAAGGAAAAGAACGAAGTGGACGGCCCAATTTTCAAGATCAAGAACGATCCCCGCACCACGAAGATAGGCGCTTTTTTGCGG
>CAZFON010000350.1:0-2213 GCA_964520185.1 uncultured Planctomycetales bacterium
CTCAGGGGATACCAACAGAATTTCGCACTTTAACGGTTGTGCCAACCTTGATCACGAGTACGCAGAACATAGAGGGCCTTATCGAGACATTAGAAGTAAGGTTCCTGGCCAATCGTGATGAACACTTGCATTTTGGTTTGTTGACTGATTTCCCAGACGCCCAGCATGAAACATTACCACAAGACGCGTCCCTGCTAAAGTTGGTCCAAATAAAAGTAGAAGGGCTTAACACAAAATATAAGAATGGAAGGGCAGACATTTTCTATCTTTTCCATCGACCACGTCGTTGGAACTCTCAAGAAAAGATTTGGATGGGTTATGAACGTAAGCGGGGAAAACTGGCGGACCTGAACTGGCTCCTTCGTGGAGGCCCTAGAGAGAATTTCTCACTCATCGTCGGAGATACGTCACTCCTGACAAATGTAAAGTATATTATCACCCTGGATACAGATACGCAGCTTCCCCGTCATTGTGCCCGTCAGCTCGTAGAAACCATGGCGCACCCCTTAAATCAGGCCCGATACGATGAAAGTAAGCAATGTGTCGCAGAAGGTTATGGCATTCTTCAGCCCCGGGTGAGCATGAGTTTGCCTGGCGCAAATCGTTCCACCTATGCTCGTTTGTACGGAGGGGAGTCCGGGATAGATCCCTATACTCGCACAGTTTCCGATGTTTATCAGGATGTGTTTGAGGAAGGCTCATTTATCGGTAAAGGGATATATGACCTGGACATTTTTGAACGTGCGCTTAAAGGCCGTTTTCCAGAAGGACAGATCTTGAGCCATGACCTTTGGGAAGGCTGTTACGCGCGTTCAGGGCTGTTAAGTGATGTGGAGTTGTATGAAGACCACCCTTTTCGTTATAGCGCGGATGTTGAACGTCGCTATCGTTGGATCCGCGGGGATTGGCAATTACTCGGCTGGTTATGGTCTAAGGTCCCGGCATCAAACGGCCGTAAACAGAAGAATACCCTGTCTATTTTGTCTCAATGGAAACTTTTTGATAATTTACGGCGCAGTCTTGTGCCTGCGGCGTTAATGATCGTTTTATTGATGGGCTGGACGGTTCTCTCATCACCCTGTTTCTGGACATGGGTTGTTTTGGGGATCGTTTTCTTCCCAGCGTTGACCATTTCTGTTCTAGATGCGTTTCACAAATCAAAAGATGTTTTGTTAAAGCAGCATTTAGAGACAGTTATGTATTCGACGGGTTGGCGTTTCGCTCAAAGAGCCTTTAGCTTCGGGTGCCTTCCCTATGAAGCTTTCTTCAGTCTGGATGCAATAGTGCGCACATTGGTACGGATGCTCATTACCCATAAAAAGCTTCTAGAATGGAATTTGGCGACCGGTAAGGATGGGGCCCGCACGGATCTATTTAATTCATTTTGTTTAATGTCGATCGCCCCTGTGACCGCAATGATCGTTTTTATTTATTTGTCGGTATCAGATCCGTTGGCCTTTAGAGCCGTTGGACCAATTTTATTATTATGGTTTGTCTCTCCAGCTATAGCCTGGTTGATCAGCCGTCCAGCGAAAAGGAGAGAGGCCAAACTTGATCACCATCAGCTTTTATTCCTTCGAAAACTTTCCCGAAAGACATGGAACTTTTTTGAATCCTTTGTCGGCCAGGAAGATAACTGGCTGCCTCCCGATAATTACCAAGAAAATCGAGGTGTCAAATTAGCACACCGTACATCACCTACCAACATAGGTCTGGCGCTATTGGCAAATTTGTCCGCATACGATTTCGGCTACATTGCAGCCGGAGGGCTGATCGAACGGACAGAGAATACCTTTCGGACGATGGGAACCTTAAGGAGACACAAAGGACATTTTTATAATTGGTATGATACACGGTCTTTGCAGCCGCTTGTTCCTTTATACATATCAACAGTGGATAGCGGCAATCTGGCTGGCCACCTTTTGACATTAGGCCCTGGATTGTTGGCCCTGAGCGATGATGAAATATTGGGGACACGATTTTTTGAAGGTTTAAGAGATACCCTAACGGTCTTGATAGATTCGATAGAAGATGTCAATTTGCTTGCCATCGACCAGCTTCAGATGGAACTTGGGGCAGCGTGTGCGCAGAGGCCCAGCAGCCTGGCCCAGGCTTGCCAATGCCTTGAACACTTAGTCCAATATGCCGGCAAACTGGGCAGTAAGCTTGGGCTTACGGCTGAGATTGAAGCGGCAGAGTGGGCCAACAATATA
>CAZFON010000351.1:0-2189 GCA_964520185.1 uncultured Planctomycetales bacterium
TAAATGTACCTGTCACCTTTTTTAAAAATGTACCTGTCACCTTTTTTCATGCTATAATCTCCCTCATGAAAATTGCGATCAGCTTATTGTTATTGACCATTATTTTCAGCTCATGCCAGCGGCATGCTGTTAATGAGTTTCCCTGGAAGCCTTACAGCAAACAAGCGGTTGCAGACGCCATCGCGCACCACAAGCCTGTGGTCATCGATTTTTGGGCCGAATGGTGCCCGGTCTGCCATGAACTGGACGATACTGTTTTTTCCAGACCTGATATCCAGTCCAAGCTTTCCGGGATAACAGCTTTGAAAGTGGATGCCACCAACCAGGAAGACCCGCAAGTGCAACAAATAGCCCAGGAATATGAGATCGAAGGTTTGCCTACCGTTGTTTTTTTAGACAGGAAGGGCAAGGAAATCACCAATTCCAGGGTCATTGGATTGGTGACCCCCAAGGAAATGGACCAAGCTCTGGCTGTGCTTACCCTATTAAAATGAACATCAGTAAAATGACATTGATCTTGTTTTTAATGTTTTTCCTTAATGGAGGACTGTCTATGTCAGAACAAAGCCCTGACACCATCGAGGTCTACGATGCTTCCACCAATTCCTATATCAAAACCCCGAAAGTGGTCAAGACCGATGATCAATGGAAAAAAGCATTACCCCCTGAACAATATGAAGTGACCCGTCATCACGGCACAGAAGCGCCTTTTACCGGTGAATACGTGAATAACCACCACCAAGGTGTTTATAAATGCCCTTGCTGCGGATTAGACCTGTTCTCATCGAAAGATAAATTCGATTCAGGCACAGGCTGGCCAAGCTTCACCAAACCCATCGACAAAGATAATATCGCTTCGACTGAAGACAGCAGCCATTTTATGCGCCGTATCGAGGTGCATTGCCCACGCTGTGGTGCCCATTTAGGCCACGTCTTTGACGACGGCCCGGCGCCTACCGGAAAACGTTACTGTATAAATTCCGCGTCGCTGAAATTTGTGGAACAAAAATGAAGGAATACCTTTTCTTTACGCTGGTCCTATCAATGATGGTGATAACTTCTACAAAGGGAGCCGATATGCCTTCCAATAACACATGGGAAAAAGCAACATTTGCCGGCGGATGTTTTTGGTGTATGCAGCCTTTTTTTGATCATACCAAAGGGGTCAAAAAAACCACGGTGGGTTATACCGGTGGGAACGAAGCCGATCCCACCTATGGAGAAGTCTCTTCGGGAGCGACCGGCCATGCCGAGGCCATCCAGATAGAATACGACCCTAATGAAGTCTCCTACGAAAAATTACTGGACCTTTACTGGCACAACATCGATCCTACCCAGGTCAATGGCCAATTTGTGGATGAAGGGACCCAGTACAGGACCGTTATTTTTTACCATAACGAGGAACAAAAACGTATCGCGGAAAGATCCAAACAGTCGCTGGCTGCTTCAGGCCGTTTTGATAAGCCCATTGTGACCGAGATCCTGCCGGCCACCGCGTTCTATCCGGCGGAGGAGTATCACCAGAAATATTATTTAAAAAGCTCCTTACAATACAACATGTATCATGACAATTCCGGACGGGAAGAATTTGAGAAGAAAGAGTGGGGCAAATAGGTCCTTTGGTAATGCCAAAATTATATCTAGTACCTAACAGTATCAGTGAAGAAAGCAAGAACCTGTTGCCTGATTACATTGCACAGGAAATCAAGCATGTGCGCGTCTTTTTTGTCGAAGAACCCAAATCCGGCCGACGACTTCTTAAAAACCTGGACCCTCAATTCCCATTATCTGATTGCCGTTTCCTCGATCTTAATGAACACACGACCCCAAAACAAGTCCAGGAATACGCCAAAATCCTGAAAGAAGGGGATAGTGCTGTCATTTCCGAAGCAGGATGCCCCTGTGTCGCAGATCCCGGCGCTGATCTGGTATTTCTGGCCCATCAAAACCGGATTGACATCGTTCCTCTGGTAGGGCCTTCATCCATTCTCCTGGCTTTGATGGCCTCAGGCTTGAGCGGACAAAACTTTGCATTCAACGGGTATTTGCCCAAAGACCTCTCGGAAAGAACACAAAAGATCAAAATGCTCGAAGAGCGTTCCTTTAAAGAAAAGCAGACCCAGATCTTCATGGAAGCACCTTACCGCAATCAAGCGCTCCTTCATGACATCCTGACCGCAGCTCATGAC
>CAZFON010000352.1:0-2174 GCA_964520185.1 uncultured Planctomycetales bacterium
TTATAATAAATAAAAAAGCCCATCTCGTCAACGTATTTCGAAGGGAGATGGGCTTATTTTTTTATTTTTTAATGGACGTTAACGTTTAACCCATTGGAACTTACGGCGCGCTCCCTTTTGACCAGGTTTCTTTCTTTCTTTCATTCTGTCGTCTCTGGTCAGGCAGCTGGCTTTCTTTAATATACCACGGGTTAAAGGATCACAAGAAATGATGGCTCGCGACAGGCCTAATTTAAAAGCGCCTGCCTGGCCGGTGGAACCACCGCCGGTCACACGCACGGAAATGTCGAATTTGTTTTCCAAATTCACCAATTTTAAGGGCGTCATGATCAAGATACGGTCGGTCTCACGGGGGAAGTAATCCGTAAATTCACGCTTATTGACCTTGATCTTGCCTTCCCCAGGGGTCAAGACAACCCTGGCTACCGAGCTTTTGCGCCGACCTGTACCTGCATATTTGACAACTTCAACCATGAAATTCTCCTAAATTAGACTTCCAAAACAATAGGTTTTTGGGCCGCATGAGGATGGGATTCGCCCGCATAAACTTTCAATTTACCCTTTTGCTTATACGCCAAAGGTCCGCTGGGGAACATGCGGGAAACCGCCAATTCCAGGACCTTAGCCGGCGCTTTCTTCAGCATCACGCCCAAGGTCATCTCCCTGAAACCGCTGGGATAACCTGTATAACGGCTGTAAACCTTGTCCGTCAACTTCTTGCCGGTGACCTTGATCTTCTCAGCATTGATGATGATCACGGTGTCCCCGCAATCAAAAAACGGCGTATAGAAGCGTTGATGTTTTCCGCGCAGCACTGAGGCCGCCTTGGCCGCGACTTTGCCTAAGATCTTATCCTTGGCATCGATCACATAACACTTATGTTCAATTTCGTTGACCTTCGGTAAATATGTTTTCATATGACACTACCTTTAAATATAAAAAATTCCCCGATCCCCGGGGAATCCCAATGGTGAATAAGGATTCTAAAATATATCACCTTTGCGCCAAATGTCAATTATTTTTAATATTTTACAGACATCAGGCACAATCCCTGGGCTGGGGCCGTGTCCCAGGCTTTTTGACGGTTCTTGGCTTTTAATATTTTAGGCATCTCGTTCAAAGGCAATTGGCCGGAACCTATCGCCAAAAGGGTCCCCGCGATATTACGCACCATCTTGTAAAGAAAACCATCGGCGGTGATATCGATAGCAATGAGGTGGCCCTCTTTACTGATCGTAATTTTCTTGATGGTACGCACTGTCCCCCGATCGGCGCGCAGCGGATCATGGGCCTGAAAAGATTTAAAATCATGGCGCCCGACCAAAAATTTGGCGGCCTTGCGCATCACTGTCACCTTCAATGGATAGGGATAAAAATAACAACGGTCCCTTAAAAAAACCGAACGCACTTTTTGGTTTAATACGCTATAGCGATAAGTTTTGCTTTTGACGCTATACTGGGCTTGAAAATCATCTCCGACTTCACGGACCTCGAGTACGACCACATCCGACGGTAAAAGGCTGTTCATGGCCTTCTGGATCTCCCCAGGCTTCATGCGCGTGTCAGCCTTAAAAGAAGCCACCTGGGCCCTGGCATGCACCCTGCTGTCCGTGCGGCCTGAGGCAATGGTCTTGACGGGTTTTCTAAAAATCTTTGAAAGAACCGCTTCCAGCTCGCCTTGGACCGTACGCTCGCCCTGGGCCTGGATCTGCCATCCGCAAAAAGCAGCACCGTCGTATTCAAAAGTGATCTTAAAATTCCGCATCTTTTATAAAATCCCCCGATAGGGTTCTGCCCCACCATTAACTGCTTTTAGAAACGCCGGGAACTTCCGGGAAGGAACGGTCATTTCTGTGACCTTTTCATTGGTCACATCCTCAAAGATCATTGTCATCCCCCTCTTGCCCTCATCATCCGTAAAATGCTTGATATATACGCTAAAATGCGACCCCAAATAATCCCATTCAACCAAATCTTGCAGTTTAGACATAAAATCCTCGCTTATTCAATAATAGTGGACAGCGCCCAATTATTGGGAATCCATATATTTTATTACCGTTTCCTGATGGTCCCCCTGAATCTCAACGACACCCCCATCCTCCGTCAGATAAAATGTCCCGCCGCTGCCGGTCTTAACCTTTAATTGCCTGGCCAGGTCTTTTAAATACCTTTCG
>CAZFON010000353.1:0-2163 GCA_964520185.1 uncultured Planctomycetales bacterium
GATTTCTTGGAAATGAGTCTGGTTGACCGTATCCCTGAACTGGTTCGAGAGATTTTCCCACCAAGATTTTTTTCCGTGATCGCCATGTATCTTTTCAAAATACCGTCTCAATCGGGCACGCGCCTCTTGCAAATGGCCTTGCCCCATAAAGATCTTGAGGGAATGGGTTACTTTTCGGGCCTCTGGTTCTGTATATATCCCCTCGCTGGTCAGCAATCTGATCAACTCTCTATTATCGCGTGCATAGACAATTCCCTCGCCTTTTTCTTTACGGGCAATGGGCCCTTGAATCAACGTGCCTAAATAATCCAGTGCCTGGCCGAACCATTTGAATTCCAGATGTGTCCAGGCATCCTTGCGTTCCAAGGCGGCCGTGGCTTCCTCATTCATGACAGCTGAATTGATTTCAAAATTTTTGATAAGCTTCAGGTCCTCTTTAAATGATTCTGCCTGTGCTTTGATAGCGGACACTTCGGTGGGTTGGTCTTCATGTAGCTTGACTTGGGCACTTGTTTCAGGGGAAAGTTTATGCGAAGGCACATTCCATATGACCCTGCTGTCCTTGGTGCGAAAAGCAACAACATGGCGCGTATCTATCCGCTCTCCTTGATGGTCAATGATGATATCTGCGGCTGACGGTGGGCCGGTCTTTTCCTGGAGGAGTTCTTCCTCAAAGGCCTTTAATTCAAGCCCCACCCTCTTAAACCCGGAAGCGACCTCGGGCTGGTCGGCATATTGCTTAGCGGCTTCAAACATTGCTGCTGAACTGATCGGATGCGCCTCTTCTCCGTAAACCAATTGATTGCCGCTTCTATCAGGAGTATCCGTAGATACTCCTGATAGCGTGTCTCCCTTAGACACTGCGGCGGGCGGGACCGTCCTTGCGGACGCAATCTTTGTGTCAGCAACATTTATCGTTACATCGTGTATCAGACCTAATTTCATCTTCATCTCTTCAATTTCTTTTAAGGCTATCTTTAATTTTTCTGCATTCTCTTCATCAGGATAATGGTATGAAAACTTTATATTATTTTGTAAATTCCATATCACCATTAACCACGCAAATATCTTTCGCAATACCGTGACGGGCTTTAAAACTTTTACTGCTCGGGCATATTTAGAAACCATCAACAGAGATTGTGGCCCGATAACTCTCTCTATTGCATCAACCAGCTCTTGTGGCTTCTCTTTCTCATACTTGAACTCCAGAACAACAGCCTCGCTTCCCCAAAGAAGTATTTTTGATGTTTGTTTCTCTGACAGGCGGCCCCCTTGGATATTCCTGTCTAGACTAACGCGTATAGTATGCCCCTTGAGTTTCCCTTCAAAAGCTTCACGTTCATACGTCACCCTTACCCTGGGATCTCTTACCGATCTCCTGAGAGAGTTAAATCTTTCCAAAACTGATCGGGCTTCTCCTGCCGGACGTTTGTCAGGAACAATATCTTCTCGTTTCAATTCCTCTGCGTTATCTAATTTATTAACGGCCTGCGGGACAATCTGGAAACGCAGTTTGGGAGCCTGACTTTTTATTTCAATAAAGGTGGTGCCGTCCTCGTAACTCCTCACTCTTAATTTATACGATGGTTCCGTTGAGGCCCCAAGATAGCGTGTTGTAACCTTATACCTTCCCTTCAAACTGAAAGGGTCCAACAGGATGCCATTACTGATTAATATTTCTCTAACCCGTTGGGCTTGTTCTTCAGTGATAAGATATCTAAGTTCCACGCGATTTCTCTGGATACGATCTGCCGTTTTACGACTATGCGCCTCGAGCCATGAACGAAGGATGGGTTCACGGGCGCAATTCTGCTCATCGGTGAGATTAAATTCTTCACCATGTGTGGCCAGAGCGCGGATCTCATGTCCAAAACTTAATGCTATTTCAAGAGGAGTTCTATAGGCGGGGTAATAGGTGCTCACTAAAATGTATTCCTGGCCATCTTTGATGATAGTGGTGGCCAGGCAACTCCTAAGAGGAGCACCCTTTAAAAGACCGGCACGTCCCATCCACCGCAACTTGTCCGCGGCCTGACTGTCTCCCGTCTCATCAAGCCCCCGAGCCATTAATTCCCACATCTCTTGCGGAACGTCCGTTATGCTGCTCCAATCCAACCTTACCAATTCTTTGGCTACCATTTCTTTATACGGCATTCCCTTCCA
>CAZFON010000354.1:0-2161 GCA_964520185.1 uncultured Planctomycetales bacterium
CTTCCTGGACCTGATGGCGGTCAATTCCAAAATATGCAAACATATCCACCTGCCCCTGCAAGCCGGTAATAACCGCATCCTGGATATGATGAGCAGGACATATACCAACCAAGAATTCTTAGGACTGGTGGACAAGATCCGCGCCAAGATCCCGGGCATCGTTTTGACGACGGATGTCATTGCAGGATTCCCGACAGAAACCGACAATGAATTTGAGGATACGCTTCAGGTCGTTGCCAAGGCGCAGTTTGACTCGGCGTTTACGTTCAAATATTCCGAGCGCCAGGGGACCATAGCTTCCAAGAAATATCCTGATGATGTCCCTGATGAAATTAAGACCGAACGTCTTATGCGTTTGAATGAGATCCAGAAAGAAATCACTACTAAGAAAAACCAATCACACATCGGTGAGACAGTTGTCATACTCACCGAGCCAGCCTCTCAAGGTAATTCTTCCCATACGGTCGGTCGTACCGACGGAAATAAGCTCGTTGTCCTCTCTCAGAATGGTTATAAAACAGGGGTCTTGATAAAGGTGAAGATCACCGGCGCGAGCCCTCATGCCCTTAAAGGCCAGCCAATTTAATGATGGGACCTAAAGCAGGGCAGGGAATTTAGCGAATTCTCTGGCGTATTCTTTGGTTATTACCTTTTTGTCGATCAAATCAGTGAGATATTGTTCAAAAGTATACGTTCCTTCCTCACCAGCTACCATTTGACCCCGTACTTCAAGTAATGCTCCCCGCCGGATAATATTGCGGATCGCCAGGTTTGGGATAAGAACTTCAGTCACCAGGGTCCTGCCTTTTGTGCCTTGAAGGGGAACAAGGATCTGACCGACGATACAAATGAGATTTTCAGCCATCTGGGTACGGATCTGGTTATGTTTTCCCGGAGGATAGATATCAAGGATACGGTTGATGGTCTCAACGGTGTCCCTGGCATGCAGGGTCGTCAATACCAGGTGACCTGTTTCCGCGGTGGTCAAGGCCATGGTGATCGATTCCGCGTCCCTGACTTCGCCGATCACCACCACATCAGGGTCCTGGCGCAGGGCATGTTTAAGGGCGCTGCCAAATGACTGGGTGTGCGAATTCACTTCCCGTTGAATGATCAAGCTCTTTTTGGATTCATGCACATATTCGATGGGGTCTTCGATCATCACGATCTTGGCAGCCCTTTCCCTGTTGATCAGATCAACCATGTAATTCATTGTTGTGGTCTTTCCACTTCCGGCAGGTCCGCAAATGATCACAAAGCCCGAACGTTTGCGTGCAATTTTGTCAATGATAGGAGGCAGGCCCAATTGCTGGGCGTTAGGGATCTTAGTGGGAAGGATACGTATATTTGCGGCAGGAGAACCTTTTTCTATACATGCATTGACCCGGAAATTAAAATTTTTAACCCCTAAATAAGAAAGGTCCATGTCTTGTTTTTCAAGAAATACATGGCGCTGGGAATCAGTCATCATATTAAAAATGGTTTGGAAGAGTTCATCTTCTTTCAAAGGGTTCATGTTTGAGGCAACCAATTCGCCATGGATCCTGAAAATAGGAGGATGTCCCACCACCAAATGAATGTCAGTGGCGTAAAATTCAATGGCTTTTTCAAGAAGTGGAATGACCTTGGTGTAATCCATGATTTTTAAATTTTAGAATAGAAATGTTAAATTTAGATTAAAGACATATTAACTTTATTTATCATAATGCCGACGTAGAAAGCGCTTTCTTGTGATTTGCCTTAAGGCCTTGAAAATCAGGTACTTATGGTAAATACTTATATATAGGGAGAATATTAAGATCAAACTATGTGGACCCCATTAAAATCCACCTATATAAGATCCTTGATCAGCCTTGTTGTGATCATTTGTTTTTTGGTCTCTGGCTGGAGCCTGCCTTTAGTGCAAGCGGAAGATTTTCATTTGCCGCAGCCAGGGGTCATGGTGCATTTAAGCCCTCCTCTTGAGCCGCCCATCCTTAAAGGCATCAAGGTTTATCCCGAAAATCCCTTTCAATTTGATTTTATTTTGGATCAAGGCGATACTCCTGTGCAACAGGAGCAGGCCAAGACAGAGGCCTTGAAATTGATCAAATACTTTTTAGCCGGTCTGACCATACCTGAAACAGATCTTTGGGTCAATCTTTCACCTTATGAAAAAGAC
>CAZFON010000355.1:0-2160 GCA_964520185.1 uncultured Planctomycetales bacterium
GGCTTGACCCATGAAAACCGTAGCCGCTGGTTTTAGGCACTAACACCGGGGTCCCTTTTGCGTCGACCACCAACATGTTAATGCGCAAAACCTCAATAAAATTGAGGAGGATCTGCTCAAGCCTGCGGCTGTCTTTGATTTTCTCGAGTATCATAAGTGTTTAAGAGGAATACCGTATTTTTTCATTTTATTGTACAGCGTGGTACGATTGATCCCTAAATTGGTTGCTGCCAGGCTCCGGTTCCAATGGCATTCCTTAAGCGCATTCAAAATGATCTCCTTGGCCGGTTCTTTGATCTCTTCATGAAATGATCTTCCTTCTGTTTTGGCCTTAACAGACTTATCAAAACTTTTAGGCAGATCTTCCCTGGCGATCAAGGTCTTACGGGACATGATCACCGCCCCTTCAATGACATTTTGCATCTGACGGATATTTCCCGGCCAGGGATGTTCCATGAAAAGTTTCCTGACATCATCATCGATGCCGATGACTTTCTTATTGTTCTTTTGGTTTGAAAGAGCGATAAAATGTTTTACCAAAATATCCATATCTTCCGTACGCTCCCTCAACGGAGGCATCATTAAAGGGATAACGTGAATGCGGTAATAAAGGTCTTCCCTGAAAGAACCTTCCTGCACCAATTGCTCCAAATCCTGGTTAGTAGCCACAATGACCCTGGCATTGGTCTTTAAAGTTTGAGTGTCACCCACCCGTTCAAAACCGCCGTCCTGCAGGATACGCAATAACTTGACCTGTAAATTTGGTGAGCAGGTGTTAATCTCATCGAGAAAAATTGTGCCGTTGTTTGCAATTTCAAATCGTCCTTTTTTGTCCTTGATAGCGCCGGTAAAAGCCCCTTTGACATGTCCAAAAAGTTCGCTTTCCAGCAAGGTCTCGGATAAGGCACCGCAGCTGACTTCTACAAAAGGCATGTTCCGCCGATTGGTATCGCACTGATGAATGGCCTGGGCTGCCATTCCCTTGCCGGTCCCGCTTTCCCCATAGATCATGATCGTGGCATTGGTATCCGCAACGGATTCGATAAGATTGTACACGGCTTGCATAGCTGCACTACTGCCGACCATACCGCAAAAAGAATTACGTTTATTCTTGGAGATCAACTGGCGTAAACTGCGGTTCTCTTCCAAAAGCGATTTTTTCTCGATGATCTTATCGATCAGGATCTTTATTTCATCATCCACCACCGGTTTGGTAACGTAATCAAAAGCGCCTTTTTTCATGGCTTCCACCGCTGTTTCAATGCTGCCGTAACCGGTGATCAAGATGACTTCGGTCGACGGGGATACTTCTTTGATATGTCCTAAAAGCTCGACCCCGGTCATGTTAGGCAATTTCATGTCCGTGATCACGATATCAAAAGATCTCGTCGAAAAAATTGAGACAGCTTCTTCAGCGCTGGCGGCCGTATGGGCGTCAAATCCAGCGATCTTAAGGATCTCAAAAAGGGATTTACGGATCAAGGGTTCGTCATCGACGATCAAAATAGAATAGGCGTGCTGGTTTGACATAAAAATTTAGCTCTTCCTCGTCAACGGTATCTTGACCGTAAAAGTGGTCCCTGCCCCAAGTTTACTCTTAACCTTGATCTGGCCGTTATAACACTTGATGACTTCATCGACCACGGTCAGGCCAAGGCCGCAGCCCTGATCTATTTCCTTGGTAGTAAAGAACGGCTCAAAAATTTTATCCACATGTTCAGGCTGGATGCCGCGTCCGGTGTCAGCGACCTTTATTTTAATAAATCCATCTTCCACCTGGGTCTCGATCTCAATGGTCCCATTTTTCTCAGTGGCATCAATGGCATCAATGGCATTCTTGAGGAGATTGCTTATGATACGTTCAATACCCCAATCAGTGATCTCCGGAACATTGTCAGCATAATTTTTAACAAGATTGATATTTTTAGAGACGAGGTAAGGATAAAGCTCTTTAAGGGCGCGCTCGATGGGTTTCTGGATGTCCACGGTATAAACACTATCCGGCGATTGACGCGCACAAGCCAGCAGGTTCTTGACAATATTGGCCATCCTCTTAAGGCCTGTTTGTATCTCTAAGAGATACTCCCGTAAAACCTCGTCATTTTTGGCATGGGTTAAACATAGTTTAGTGTAACGCATGACCCCATCCAGGGGATTATT
>CAZFON010000356.1:0-2140 GCA_964520185.1 uncultured Planctomycetales bacterium
GATCCTTGATGTGGTCTTCAATCATACGGCAGAGACTGATACGCTGGGCCCGACGCTAAGCTTTCGC
Source organism: uncultured Planctomycetales bacterium (assembly GCA_964520185.1). Classification (GTDB taxonomy): domain Bacteria; phylum Omnitrophota; class Gorgyraeia; order Zapsychrales; family Fredricksoniimonadaceae; genus JABDGZ01. The sequence goes on from CAZFON010000356.1 coordinate 68, forward strand.
GGGATCGATAATTCGGTCTTTTATTTGTTGGAAGATGATAAACGGTTCTATAAGAATTTTTCCGGGACCGGCAACGCGGTCAATGCCAATCATCCCGATGTCCAGGAACAGCTGTTGATGGCCTTACGTTATTGGGCCCAACAGATGCATGTGGACGGCTTTCGTTTCGACCTGGCTTCGATCCTTTCGAGGGACTGCGGCGGCCATTTGCTGCAGGATGCGCCTTTGCTCCAGAAAATATCCGAAGATCCGGTATTGAAAGAAGTGAAGATCATCGCCGAGCCCTGGGATGCGGCCGGCGCATACCAGTTAGGGTGTTTTTCAACCCGGCGCTGGGCTGAATGGAACGACCGCTTTCGCGATGAGGTCCGGCGTTTCTGGCGGGGTGATGAAGGGATGATGGGGCACTTTGCCAGCCGCATCTGCGGCAGTGCGGACATCTTTGGCTCCTCAGGCAAGAGCGTTCAAAACAGCATCAATTTTATCACCTGCCATGACGGTTTTACCCTGAATGATCTTGTCAGTTACCGGTATAAACACAATCAATCCAATAAGCAGGACAATAATGACGGAACGGGTGAGAATTTCAGCGAGCATTACGGCGTTGAAGGCCCTTCGTCGGATGCGGCCATTGAGTCGATCAGGGTCCGCCAGATCAAAAATTTCCTCTTTACACTTTTTATTGCCCGCGGTGTGCCCATGATGTTGGGCGGGGATGAATTCCGCCGCACGCAGGAGGGCAACAATAATGCTTATTGCCAGGACAATGAAATCAGCTGGTATGATTGGAGCTTTTTGGGATCGCATAAAGAGATCCTCGATTTCACCCGCGTCATGATCGCCTTTCGTAAGGCTCATCCGGTTCTAAGTAAAGAACAGTTCTATACAGAGGCGGATGTTCAATGGTTTAACCCTCAGGGCACGACGCCCAATTGGTTAAATTCGCAGGAACGGCAGCTGGCTTGTTTGGTCCATGAGACCCAAGGGCATTCTCTTTATTTGATGTTCAATGCCGGATTTGATGCGATCGATTTTCGTTTACCGTCCCTGGCAGGAGCCAGGTGGCAATTGGCTGTTGATACTTTTCATCAGCCACCGCAAAACCTGCAACAAGATCTGTCCGTTTATCGTTTAAATCCCAGGTCCAGTGCGGTACTGCTGGCTAATAAATAATTTTATTATATAATGTGTTGAACATTCCCAAGAAAGGCAAGGCATTGATGCGGTTGAAACGGATTATTCCTTTGGTGGCCCTTATTTTTATGGCCTTTGTTCCTCGGGTGCAAGCGGACCATGGGGGCAGGCCGTTGACTTCAGAGGAACTTCAGCGAATTCAGGAAGTCAAAGAGACCCTGGGTGAAGTTGATGGCAAGACCTTGCAGCAAACAATACGCGAGCTGGAGAGGTCCCCTCATCCGTTGATCAATTTGGAAATGCATGAAGCCATGGCCAAGGCATATACCGATATAGTCAAGGAGCTGGCTGTCGAAGGGCAGAAGAAGAAGGAGTGGTTGTACAGCATGATCTGCCTTAATATGGCCTATCTTCAATTCGGCGGCGGCACGGGCAAGCCCGGGAGCACGACGGAATTAAACAGGCTCATCCGGCGCAAGTTGGTCCGGTACCTGCCGGCGGAAGTTTTAAGACAGCCGGGTTTTTTACATGTGCTGGAATGATTTATTAAATTAACGTTCATCAGGGGAGACATTATGGAAGACACTATCCACAAGTTTTATGAATACGCTATCCAATACGGCATGAACTTCGTTGCCGCCATTGTTATCTTTATTGTCGGCAGGATGGTGGCAAGGTTCGCGGCTGATATAACGGAAAGATCGATGATCAGGGCCAGCGTAGAAAAAACCTTGTCTACTTTCGGGAAACATGTGGTTTTTTATGGCGTCATGACCTTTGCCTTTATTGCCGCGTTGAATAAATTGGGCGTTGAAACGAGTTCTTTTATCGCTGTCGTGGGTGCGGCTTCCCTGGCCGTGGGTTTGGCCCTGCAAGGTTCCTTGGCCAATTTTGCATCCGGTGTTCTGATCGTGCTTTTCCACCCTTTTAAGGTGGGGG
>CAZFON010000357.1:0-2135 GCA_964520185.1 uncultured Planctomycetales bacterium
TCCTTGGGGTTGACCTGCTTATAATTATGAAACTCCCCTTCAATACTACGCGTAGCGATCAATACCCCATCGATATTGAACAATACCTGGTTCGAGCCATTGGTAATACTGACCTGTCCTTCTTCTTTTAAGTTTCGATTGATCTCATTAATGGCTTTAACAGGGATAATAATGTGAAAATCTTTAAGGCTGGGGTTTATTAATTTCTTTTCAATTTTAGCCAACCGTCTGCCGTCCGTCGCCACCATGCGCACCGTATCCCCTGCCACTTCCAATAAAAGGCCGTTTAAGACATACCTGGATTCTTCATAAGAGACAGCAAAACTTGTCAACCGGATCATTTCCTTCAAATCCGCCTGTTTGATCAAAATAGAATCTTTGTCCTTGAATTCCGGAAATTTAGGGAACTCTTCTTTAGGCAAGCCGTTGAGTTTAAAGCGGCAATTCAATCCTTCAATATCGATCTGATTGTTTTTGCGTGCCACGATCACCACTTCTCCACTGGGTAATTCACGAACAATATCGCTAAATCTCTTAGCCGGTATCGTGATGGCTCCTTGTTCATATACATGCACAGGCAATTCACAGGATATCCCGATATCCAGATCAGTGGTATTGAACCTTAATATACTTTCTTTTGTCTCTAATAACATATTAGATAATATAGGCAAGGTTGCTTTTGGTGAAACAATGTTACTGACAGTGGCAATTGCGGCTTGAATTTCTTCTTTATTCGTCTTGATTTTCATATTCACAACCTTTGCTTATAATGCTTTGTGGTTAAACTTTCAAGCTTAGAAGTAATCGTATTAGTCCTTGTGGATAAGTTGAATTAAAAACAAAACTAGTAATATTTTCAATGAGTTACAACTACTAACAGCTGTGGATAAGCCCTGAATAAAGCATCTTATTTATCCACATCCATTCAAGCCAAAAGGATGGCGTTCAAATGTTCAAGGGCCTTTTTTAATTCAGGATTATGAATAATATCTTTTTCCACCTTTTTATAAGCATGTAAAACCGTGGTATGGTCCTTGCCACCAAAAGCCGCACCGATCTCAGGTAAGGAATGAGTCGTTAATTTGCGCGCCAAATACATGGCCACCTGCCTTGGTAAAACCACATTTTTATTGCGTTTCTTGGTTTTCAGGTCCCCTACGTTCATACTATAATATACAGCCACCTCTTTTTGAACCATCTCAACACTGATGGTTTTGTTGGATTCCTTGACCATGTCTTTAAGGACCTGTTTGGCAAGGTTTAAAGAAATGGGCTTTTCTTCCAAGAGTGCGTAAGCAACCACCCGGATCAGGGCTCCCTCAAGTTCGCGGATATTGGTTTTGATCTCTTGACCAATAAATAATACCACATCATTTGGAACTGCTACAGCTTCTAATTCTAATTTTTTTCGCAAGATCGCAACCCTGGTTTCATAATCCGGCGGCTGGATGTCGGTGATCAGGCCCCAGGCAAATCGTGACACCAGTCGTTCTTCCAGGTTGTTGATCTCCTTGGGAGGCCTGTCAGAGCAGATGATGATCTGTTTGTGGTGGTCGTGCAAGGTATTGAAGGTGTGAAAAAATTCTTCCTGGGTGGATGTTTTCCCGGCGATAAAATGGATATCGTCGATCAAAAGCACGTCGACGTGGCGGTATTTCTGGCGGAAAGCCTCTGCCGAATGATGCCGGATGGAATTGATCAATTCATTGGTGAATTGCTCGGATGACAAATAACAGATCTTAAGGTCAGGATTGCGGCGCTGGGCCTCATGAGAGATGGCCTGTAATAGATGCGTTTTGCCCAGCCCCACCGGGCCGTAGATAAAAAAAGGATTGTAGGACTTGGCCGGATTTTCCGCCACAGCCTGGGCCGCGGCAAAGGCAAAACGGTTGCTGGGACCTACCACAAAATTTTCGAAAAGAAAACGGGGATTAAGGTTAAGGGCTTTTTCATGGTGCGAAAACGTTTTTTCTATCCCTTCGAGCTTCTGTTGGGTGTTTTTGTTCAGCAGTTCGGCATTGACGGCAAATTCAATGCCAATCCCCTGCCCTGCTTCGGTGCGCAGGCAGCGCTCGATGATGGTGCGGTAACGTTCGTCGATCCAGTTCTTGAAATATTCATCCGGGGCCTCGATG
>CAZFON010000358.1:0-2132 GCA_964520185.1 uncultured Planctomycetales bacterium
GCGGGGCTATCGTGCCTTTGGAAGTCAAGGTGGGTGACCGCATTTTGTTCGCCAAATACGGCGGTACGGAAATTACTACCACCGAGGGTGATGAGCTTTTGATCATGAAAGAAGAAGACGTATTGGCTATCGTAAAATAATTTTTTAAGGGAGGAAGTAAAATGGGAGCAAAACAATTATTATTCGAAGATGAAGCACGCCGCAAGGTTTTGCGTGGTGTGGAGCAGTTATCACGCGCGGTAAAGATCACTTTAGGCCCCAGAGGCCGTAATGTGGTTTTAGACAAGAAGTTCGGGTCCCCGACAGTCACCAAGGACGGTGTATCGGTAGCCAAAGAGATCGAATTGGAAGACCCGTTCGAAAATATGGGCGCTCAGATGGTCAAGGAAGTTGCTGAAAAGACCTCTGACATTGCCGGCGACGGAACAACCACGGCCACTGTTTTGGCTGAATCCATTTATCGCGAAGGTTTAAAGAACGTCACCGCAGGTGCCAATCCCATGGCCTTAAAGCGCGGGATCGAAGCAGCTGTCGTGCGCGTGGTGGCCAAGGTTGAAAAACTGGCCAAGAAGGTCGATCTTAAGAATTCTAAAGAAGTCGAGCAGGTGGCGACCGTTGCCGCCAACAATGACAATGTCATCGGCAAGAAAATTGCCGAGGCATTCGAAGCGGTCGGTAAAGACGGCGTCATCACCGTGGAAGAAAGCAAGACCATTAATACCGAACTTAAGATCGTTGAAGGTATGCAGTTCGATCAGGGTTATCTTTCTCCTTATTTCTCAACAGATATGGAAAAGATGGTCTGTGAACTGGAAGATCCTTATATCCTTCTTTATGAAAAGAAGATCTCCAGCATCAAGGACATCCTTCCTGTGTTGGAAAAAGTGGCCAAAGCCGGCCGTCCTTTATTGATCCTCTGCGAAGAGGTTGAAGGCGAAGCCCTGGCGACCCTGGTTGTCAACAAAATGCGCGGCACCTTGCATTGCGCTGCGGTTAAAGCCCCTGGTTATGGCGATCGCCGTAAAGAAATGCTGAAAGATATCGCCGTCCTTACCGGCGGAAAAGCGATCACCGAAGATCTGGGTCTCAAACTTGAGAATGTTGATGTCCCCGATCTAGGACGCGCCAAGAAGGTCAAGATCGACAAGGATAACACAACCATTGTCCAGGGTGGCGGTAAACAGGCTGATATCAAGGCCCGCCTGGCACAGATCAAAAATCAGATCGATACTACCGATTCATCCTATGATAAAGAAAAATTACAAGAGCGCCTGGCCAAGATCGCCGGCGGAGTGGCTATTATCAATGTGGGAGCAGCCACTGAATCTGAGATGAAAGAAAAGAAGGCCCGCGTTGAAGATGCTTTGCACGCGACTCGCGCAGCCGTAGAAGAAGGTATTGTTCCCGGCGGCGGTGTGGCCTTATTGCGTTGCATCAAGGATTTGGAAGGCATTGATCTAAAAGGGGACGAGAAGGCCGGTGCAGAGATCGTGCGCCGTTCCCTGGAATCTCCTTTACGTCAATTGGCTTTCAATGCCGGCCTGGAAGGATCTGTCATCGTTGAGCATTTGAACAACGAAAAAGACCCTGCTTACGGGTATGATTTTAATACCGATCAGTATGTGGATATGATCAAGGCAGGTATTATCGATCCGGCCAAGGTGACCCGCACAGCATTGCAGAACGCGGCCTCTATTGCGGCGCTGCTTTTAACCACCGAATGCCTGGTGACTGATGTTCCTGAAAAGGAAAAGCCGGCTATGCCTCCGATGCCTGGTGGCGGTGGTATGGGCGGAATGTATTAATAAAGTGATAAGTTGTAAATAAAGGTGACAAAAATAAAGGTGACAGGTACATTTTTCTACTAAAATTTATTAGAAAAATGTACCTGTCACCTTTATTTTTAAATTGACATCTGATTAACATTAGAGTATAATTTCCCCTTCAAAAACATTTTTATAGTCTTTTTTTAAGATTGTATCTTATTGGAAATACGGAGGTTAGGTAATGGCTGATTGGATAGGTATTGGGCGCAGAGCGCGCAGATGTTATGGTTTTGATGAAGTGGCCTTGGTTCCTGGCACAGTGACAGTCAATCCTGCTGAAGTAGATACGACCTTTATTTTAGGCAA
>CAZFON010000359.1:0-2113 GCA_964520185.1 uncultured Planctomycetales bacterium
GGGATGGGGATCGTCAAGGTGGTCAACCATAGTTGCGGCGGCTGCTTCATGCATTTGACGGAACAGGTCCTCAACGAGCTAAAGAAGTACGAAGAGATCGTCTCCTGCGACCAGTGTGCCAGGATCCTGTATTTGGCCGAGGATCTATGAAGCTGGAGATCTTTACCGACGGTGGCTGTCTGGGCAATCCGGGAGAGGCGGCCATTGGGGTCGTGATCAAGAACGGCTCCAAGACCATCAAGACCTTCAACCGTGCCATCGGCCAGGGGACCAACAATATCGCCGAGTATACGGCTTTGATCTACGCGCTTCAAGAAGCGTTGATGTTAAAAGCGGACGAGGTCAATGTCAAGACCGACAGCGAATTGATGTACAAGCAACTGCAGGGCACCTACGCGGTCAAGCATGCGAACATCAAGCCGCTTTTTGATCAAGTGCAGCATTTGATAAAGGGTTTTAAAACGTTTCAGATCACGCATGTTCCGCGCGAGCAAAACAGCGAGGCTGATGCGCTGGTCCGTCAGGTATTTAAAAAAGCAGTTTCAGATGGCTGCTCTGATGCTTATAGCGTCGGAGAGGAAAGTCCGAGCTCCAAAGGATGATGCATCCCGGTAACGCGGGACGGTCCGTACCAAGGATCAGGATCAGAGCCACAGTGACGATGCCCCGCCAAGGGGAGTGAAACGGGCAATCTCTGCATGGAGCAATGCCAAATAGGGGAGGAATCGAAAGATACGGGGTGATCCGCTCCGTCAAACTCTCGGGTAGGCTGCCAGATATCCGCCACAGGCGGATGTTAGTCAAATGGCCATCGCCCCTGCAAAGGGGTTACAGAACTCGGCTTACGAAGCTGCTTTTTTAAAGTTGTATCAACAATCAGGTTAATGGGAGGTTTTGCAATGTCAGGTCATTCAAAATGGGCGAAGATCAAACATAAAAAAGGTGCGGAAGACGCCAAGCGAGGGGCCCTCTTTACCAAGCTCAGCAAGGAGATAACCGCCGCCGCCAAGGAAAAAGGCGGCAATATGGAGACCAATTTCCGTTTACGTGCGGCCGTGGCCCGCGCCCGCGAATATAACATGCCTCAGAGCAACGTTGAGAACGCTATCAAGAAGGGTACCGGTGAAATACCGGGTATCGTCTTCGAGAACGTGGCCTTTGATGCGCGCCTGGGTGTCGTGGCCTTCCTCATCGAGGGGCTGACGGACAACAAGAACCGCACCACGGCGGAGATCCGCAATCTTTTGAACAAGAAAGGCGCTTCCCTGTCAGGGGCAGGCTCTTCGGCCCGTTTATTTACCAAAAAAGGGTATATGGCCGTCGATAGATCCAAGATCGGCGAGGATGCTCTGATAGAGGCGGCCCTGGATGCCGGCGCTGAAGATGTCAAGACCGAGAGCGAAGCTTATGAGGTCTATTGCGACCCGACCCAGCTGGAAGCGGTCAAGAACGCGCTGAGTGCCAAAGGCATAGAGACGACGGCGGCGGAAGTGACCATGCTCCCTGACCCCAATGCGGTGGTCACGATCGAAGGCCATGAGGCCAGGAATGTCCTGGGATTGATCGAGGCGCTGGAAGAGAACGAGGACGTCCAGAACGTATATGCCAATTTTGATATTTCCGACGAAGAAATGGCGAAGATCTCTGCAGAATAAGCTATGCGCATTTTAGGCATCGATCCCGGCCTTATCACGACGGGATACGGCGTTGTTGACGTGAAAGATGGGGCTCTCAGGATCATAGAGGTCGGCACCATCGAGCCTGATGTCAAAGACCTTTTTGAGAGGCGGCTCCTGAAGGTCCATCTACACCTGACGCATATCCTTAAGACCCACCAACCTGACCTTGTGGTCCTGGAAAAGCTGTATGCCCATTACAAACACCCTGCCACGGCCTCTGTGTTAGGCCATGTGCGCGGGGTGATCTGTTTAAGCGTGGCCCAGGAGAAGATCAAACTCGTCGAGCAAAGCGTCAAACGCATCCGCAAGGCCCTGACCGGCAACGGCAATGCCACCAAGCTCCAGGTGCAGGGATTTGTAAAAGAGTTGTTGAATATTAAGTCGGCGGCCTTTAAATTAGATGTTAGCGATGCCTTGGCCTTGGCCTTGGGGCA
>CAZFON010000360.1:0-2106 GCA_964520185.1 uncultured Planctomycetales bacterium
TCTATTCAGTTTGCTGCTAATTTTGGCATATCCAAAGATATTATTCATCTGAGACCATCAGGTCAAGCGCCGCAATTTAGGATGGACGTAGTGGCTGATTCTCAACAGAGAGCAGACATGATCACGCAAGAGGGGATGAAAGAACCGGACGGATTCCTGAGGCTGCTTATGATTTCCCAAGGCTCTTCCCTGAGATTTAGAAATGTCAGCCAGAGACGGCAGGAACAGAGAATCAAAGATATTCTTAGAGAAAATCCTGCCATTTTGACGGAGACCATACATTTATTGTTTGCCGTCAAAGCTCCCGCAGACTTAAATAATTTGCTGGTGAGACGTTTGTCCGCAGGCGCTTATAAGATGGGATTTGAGGTCAGGATAGGAGAGCACAGCTTTGCCTTGACGATCAAGGATGCTCAGGCCGAAGAATTTGAACAGGAAGCGAGGAGTGAGGCAACTGTCGGTGGCGGTGAAAACAGATATTTGAGCCCGCAGAATAAAGCATATATGGCTGGGACAGGCACCTTAAAGAGAGTAGAAAAATATGGAGAGACATTAGAAATTGGAACAAAAGAATTCTTAAAAGTAATCAGTCCCGACGAACTTACCCCTGAGGATGTGCGGGAGATCGTCAAGGCCTATCTTTTGATCGCAGGACTAGATAAGGTTGACTATCATCGGCCCAATCTATTTTATATAGACGTCAAGACCGAGAATGGCGGGTTTGGTTTAGCGGACGGTTCCCGACGATTTAAGATTTTTGATGCAGATTTTGCCAGAGAGCAAAATGCCGCGGAGATATTCGTACAATTGGCATCCCTGGCCCTAAATAGGAATTCGTCCAGGCATGCTTCGGCTGTAATTGCCGGGATTAAAGATGCCCTGGGAGATGAGAGAGCAAAAGATTTCTTATCAGCTGTCGTTGGACAGATGAATTCAGAATTTGGTCACGAGGGCACCTCTATAAGATTAAAGAATGGATTTATAGAGGTCCAGGCAGAGAGGTATAGGGGCGATGTAGTGTACAGGGTTTCCTTGCCTATCCTGGGAGAGCTTATGGCTGCATCACCCGATTTGACACGAACGTTGAGCAGCAAGGGAATTGTCCCGGCCATGGTCCCCGAAGCTTTACAGGGGTTAAATGAGGCAATGTCCCAGGGCAAGCTCAGGGAATTTATTGAGAAGCAGATTCCTCAAGAACTACAACAAGTTCTTCAGCAGTGTGATCTTCCACCACCCGGCAATCTTCCATCGCAAGGCGATTTCCTGGAGGCCTTGATCAAAAAGGTGCATAAGAATAAAAAGATAAATCCGAACACCCTTAAAGTAGAAAATATTGAACCGGAAGATAGAAGCATCTTTCAAGGCCTGGTTCAGCGTATCTATGAGGCATTTACCATAGAATTTGCAAGATCCAATGATCATAGCGCTGCTTTAAAAGCCGCAACAGATGTTTGGATAGAACATGATTGGGAGGTGTTTAAAGTAACAGGTTTCTATCGTTTTGCTAAAGAACTTATGCAGCAGGACCGTTACCTCTGGGCCAGCCGCTTAAAGGAAACATGGGAAAAAGATAAACGGCAACCGATCGAGGCGGTGGTCCTGATCATTCTGAAAGAAAGAGGACCCTTTATAAACGGTGATATTCATGCGGGGTCGATATGGTTAATAGAGCAAATAAACCAGGGGAAGGATTTCAGGGGTTCTTACTGGAAGAAACAATTGGACTCTGATCGTAAGGACGAGGACATTGTTGAGGAGGCTATTAATTGGATTGAGGCTAGTTCGAAACAGTATGGCTGGGCGACGGCACTTTACGAAGAGTATCAGAAGATTTATGCTGCCAGCGAGAGAGGCAGAAGGGTCTTTGCCATGATCCTGACAGGGCTGCTTGATTATGACAACCTGGATATGGTTGAAGGCGCAGATTGGCTGATTGCCCAGGGACCATTTATGGGGCCTGTTAACCATAATGATACCAATAATTTGGCCGAGAAAGACCGGACCATTGCGCATGTCCTTCGGATTTTTGGCAGACGGGGAGAGGTCATCATTACCGATTTCTATTTTAGCCTGAAGGATGAAAGGGCTTTGGAACAGAAAGAATGG
>CAZFON010000361.1:0-2076 GCA_964520185.1 uncultured Planctomycetales bacterium
GGTTTCATATCCGGTGTTGTCCTCAATGGCCTTGGCCAAAAACTCGCCCACGCTGCCGAAGCGGCGCTTTTCCTTAAGAGGCGCCGGCTCATGAGAGCGGGACATGTAACCGTCGATCTTCGTCCCTTCGGAAATGACCACGATACTGAAAGGCTTGCCGCGTTTATGCCGTTCATGTAAAAGCTCATAAACTTCTTCCAAGATCACAGGCATCTCAGGGATCAAGATGATATCAGCGCCACCGGCGAGCCCTGCTTGCACGGCCAGCCAACCGGTATAGAGGCCCATGACCTCGACAACCATGATGCGATGGTGGGATTCAGCCGTCGTGTGCAAACGGTCAATGCATTCCGTTGCTATATTCACCGCGGTATCAAAACCAAAGGCGTAATCCGTGCCTGACAAAGCATTATCAATGGATTTAGGCACCGCCACGGCCCTGATGATCCCTCTTTTATGTAAATTCAAGGCGACCTTGATGGTCTCTTCTCCGCCTACAACGATCAGGGCATCCATGCCGCTCCTGGCATAATTCTCTTTGATCTTCTTGACCTGCTCCTCATCTTTCAAAGGGTCCAAACGGCTGGTACCCAATATAGTACCGCCTTTATCCAAGATCCCGGTCGTGGACTTGACATCCAGCACGCGCATATCATTCTCGATAAGCCCCAGCCACCCGTTCTTAATGCCGGAGATCACATAACCTTCCTGCATACCTTTGCGCACTACGGCGCGGATGACGGAATTAAGCCCCGGGCAGTCCGCTCCACCTGTCATGATCCCGATTTTTTTCATGAGCTATACCCGTGGAATGGCGTCTGAGTCATTTGATAGTTTTCTCTTTTCTTGGATTTGATGTCTTCCAGCGATATTTTGGTCACGTGCACGCGGATATTGATCTTACCTTCCATGCCGATGGCCTCTTCAATTTTCCTGCGGACCAAGTCCTGGAAGCGCGCCGTCATTTCAGGAATATTGACTTCATGGCGCAGGACCAATTTGATATCCACTTCCAAACCTTTTCTATTGGCGGTCATGTACGGCCGGATCTCCCTGACTTCCGGCATCTGCACGATCGTGCGACGGATAAGGTCTTCCAAAGCTGTCAGCGATACGGTGACGCCGCCGCCCGGATTTTCAAAGGCGATATTGCGCTCCCGCTGATGGGCCCTGTAAATAAACCTGGCCAACACAAAGCTCATCAACATGATGCAACCCGACACTATGCCGACGATCGTAGCGCTTTGATTATCGAAATAAACCAGCTGGATCAGCCGGTCGATGGTCTTTAGACGGACAAGATGGCCTGTGAATAAGATAACACTCAGGCCTGTGGTCCAGATGACGGAAATGTAAAATAGGACGGCGATACGGATAAGCAGCCACATGAGGTCTTCCCCCTTTTATTTCTGCCTCTCAACAGCTTGGACAATGACGTTGATCTCTCTTAAATGAATATCCACGGCCTCTTCCACCGCATGAGCGATGACATCCTGGATCTGACGGGCAACCACCGGAATGTTCATGCCGTAGTAAATTATAACACGGATTTTCAGCGATACCTGTTGATCTTTATCTATCGTTACGCTGACTGAAGGGTAATTCTTATAACCAAAAGCCTCTGCGACGCTTCCGATGATACCGAAGGTGGCGAGTGTTGTGCCGGGAACATCCTTGATGGCCGCCGCGGCAATATCGCCGATGACCTTCTTATGGATCTGCACGACACCTAGATCAACGGTATTGTCCTGATACATGGGTTCCCCCTTTATTCATTCTTCATCATCTTCTCCAGGAAGTGGGTGGTAGCCTTGCCTTCCAGGAAGGTGGGATGATGAAGGATCTCCATGTGCAATGGGACCGTTGTTTTGATGGGAGCTACATAAAACTCATCCAGGGCACGGCGCATGATACGCACGGCTTCTGCACGGTCTTTGCCGTGTACGATCAGTTTGGCTACCATGGAATCATAATACGGGCTGATGGTATAACCCGGATAAATATGCGTGTCGATGCGTACTCCCGGTCCGCCGGGTAAATTCAACTCCGTGATCTTGCCGGGGCTCGGGATAAAAT
>CAZFON010000362.1:0-2064 GCA_964520185.1 uncultured Planctomycetales bacterium
TGGGGTGGCCCTGGGTGGCGGTTGCGAATTGGCCCTGGCTTGCCGTTACAGGATCATGACCTTTAATGAAAAGATCCGTATCGGCCTTCCGGAAGTCAATCTTGGCATCATGCCTGGCTTTGGCGGCACCTGGCGTTTGCCGCGATTGGTGGGCTTGACACAGGGTTTGAAAATGATCGTCTCCGGTCTGCCCATCAATGCTGCAGCTGCCTTCAGATGCGGTCTGGTGGACAGGCTTTATCCATCAGAGGGGCTCTGTGCCCGGGTGCAGGAATTCGTCGAAGAAATAGCTGTTGAGCCTTCTAAACGTATTTTTAAGCCGATCGTTTTTAAAGGTTTTCCAGCCTTCCTGGAAAAAAATCCTTGGGGACAGTCCGTCGTATTTAAGAAAACCATTGAGTCCGTTCAAAAAGCAACCAAAGGTTTTTATCCTGCCCCGTTAAAAGCAGTGGACGTGATCCGTAAAACCAAGTATTTACCCCGCGAGCAGGCGATGGATATCGAATCCAGCGCCTTTGCTCACTTGGCTGTCATGCCGCTGTCCAAAAACCTGATAAAATTATTTTATTTGACAGAAAAATATAAGAAATTGACCATTCCCGGTACTGAAAACATCAAACCTGTAGCAGTGACCAAGGTTGCGGTGATAGGTGCCGGTATCATGGGCGGAGGGATCGCCCAGTTGCTAAGCGATCGCGGCGTATGGACGCGGCTTAAAGACATAAATTACGAGGCCATTGCCAAGGGCTTTAAAAGCGCTTATGACGTCTACGCCCAAGCCATCAAAAGGAAGAAAGCAAAACCGCATGAGGTGGCCTCTAAAATGGCCATGATCTCAGGCACGGTTGACTACAGTGGTTTTGCCCAAGCGGACATTGTCATTGAAGCCGTGGTCGAGAACATGGATGTGAAGAAAAAAGTTCTTGCCGAGGTAAGTAAGGTGTCTTCGAACGCCATGATAGCATCAAACACGTCGTCATTATCCGTAACGGAAATGGCCGGCGTTGCCCAAGACCCTTCGAAGGTGATCGGTTTTCATTTTTTTAATCCGGTGCACCGTATGCCCTTGATCGAGATCATCACGACCAAGTTTACTTCCCAGCAAACGGTGGTCTCTGCCCTGGAATTTGCCAAGAAATTAGGCAAGACACCGGTGATCGTTAAAGACGCACCCGGATTTTTGGTGAACCGTATCTTGCTGGCGTATATCAATGAGGCGGGACGGATCTTAAATGAAGGAGGCTCCATAGCATCCATTGATCGCTTTGCCGTCAATTTCGGCATGCCCATGGGGCCTTTCCTGTTGTCGGACGAGGTAGGCTTGGATGTGGGTCTCAAGGTGCTGCATATTTTAGAGGAGGGCTTGGGCGGGCGCTTTAAGCCGTCATCCATTTTTGAGGAAGCTTCAGGCTTAAAGCTTCTTGGGAGAAAATCAGGAAAAGGATTTTATGTCCACGGCAAGAAGCGAACGGTCAATGCACAGGTGCAAGCCTATGTAAAAGCAGGGCATCAGGTCCAGGAGAAGGACGCCCTTGAACGGATGATCTATATCATGGTGAATGAAGCAGCCATGATCTTACAGGAAAAGCTGGTGGATGGTCCTGATGCTGTGGATATCGGCATGATCATGGGAACAGGTTTTCCGCCTTTCAGGGGAGGGCTTTTGCGTTATGCGGATTCTATCGGCTTGGATGCGCTTGTCGAAAGTCTTGAAAAATGGGAGGGGCAGTTTAAAGATGGCCGCTTTAAGCCATGTGCGTATATAATGGATCTAAAACAACAGGGAAGGAAGTTCTATTCATAGACCATGGTTGACTACGAACGTTTCCTCAGAGACAAGCTCTATCCTCAAAAAGCAAAGCCGCCTGTAAAGAAATATATAGGCATCGTTCTTGCTTCAATAGGCGGTTTATTTCTTTTATTTTTCTTAATTATTTTAGGATACTCGATGTATCTCAGGTCCCAGTTTGTGACCTATCATGATGACCTGTATAAATTTTCCATCCAATATTTCAAGACTTGGACAGTGGTAGCCCATCCCAAGCCGACCGTGGCGGTGGAATT
>CAZFON010000363.1:0-2061 GCA_964520185.1 uncultured Planctomycetales bacterium
AAGAACCTGTCACATAAACGGACTTGGCTTGCGGCGCTTTCAGTATAAAAGCTGCTGCACCGATAAATTCTTCGGTTTCCTTTTGGATCAACTCCTGCATGCGGCCGGAAGGCTCATAAGCTTGGGGAAGAGGCTCCACAGGCGCTGCAACGGGCTCCTGGACCTTATCTTTAGGGACCGATCTGTCTTCGCGGGCCGGGGTTTTTATCTCAGGCAAGGTGGAATGGCGTTCAATGGTCAAAATCTCGCGGGCGAGGCTCATATAATCCTTGGTGCCGCGGCAGTATTTGTCATATTTGATGACCGCCTCGCCCATGACAGCGGCCTCTTTGAGCTTGACATTGACATGCACGATGGTCTCAAAGAGCATTCCGCTGAATTTTTCCTTCATCTTGGCAAACATCGTAAAGGAATGGTGCAGGCGCGAGTCGAACATGGTGATCAAGACCTTGGCTTTCACCAGGTGATTGAGCCTGTCACGGATCAGGTTGGCGATGTCCATCAAATGGTCAACACCCTGCATGGAAAAACGGCTGGTCTCAACAGGAATGATGACTTCGTCGCTGGCGCGCAAGGCATTGACCGTCAAGAACCCTAAGCTTGGCGGGCAATCGATAAGGATATAATCATAAAGGCCCTTGATCTCGTTGATGATCTCGGTCAATTTAAGCTCACGGCCGATCTCATCGGCCAATTCCTGCTCCAGGGTCCCTACCAACACGTTGGAAGGGACAATATCGAAATTAGCGTCCACCTTCTTGATAATGTCCTTGATCTTTAATTTATGAGGAGTCAGCTTGGAGATGCAGTTATAAAGGCTGTTTTGGTCGTTGACATTAAGGCCGAGGGTGGCGTGCGCCTGGGGATCCAGGTCGATCAGGAGTATTTTCTGCGCATTGACCCCTAAGGTTGCTGCCAGATTGATGGCCGTGGTGGTCTTGCCGCATCCCCCTTTTTGATTGGCAATGGAAATGATCTTCATAAAGTCACGCTCTCCTTAATTTGAAAAACTAACCCCGTCGATCAACACCGTGCCCCGGCGGAAATCCACATTCCATGCCTCCAGCACAAAAGAAACTTGCGAGATCGTTGTCCAGTCCGTTAAATTCAATTTATCAAAAGGGATGCTGGCTTGCTGCCAGGTGTTCTTTACATTCTGTATATAATAAATGGCCTGTTCGTTCTTCTGGTTGGCCACCACCACCTTTATGATGCCGGGATACGCATCATCCATGCCGCGAAGGCTGACATTCAAGACCTTGTATTTCGAGACATCCTTGTTGGGGATGGCCAGCGAAAAGGTCTTGGTCGCCGGGTACGGATCGTTCAGGTCATACGCCATTCGGATCGGCTCATTATTCAACGCATAAAAAACCTGGGACTTCAAATCCGAACGCCGCGTCAAAAATGCCGTAAAACCATAGACCGTTGATATGGTGATCACGGCTGTGATCACGATATTGATCACCATCCATGAACGGTTGACCGGTTTGGGCTTGGCCTTTTTGGTGGAAACGCTTTCACGCTTGCCTAAATAAACTTTGGCAAGATGATCATAAATTTCATCACGGGTCATGCAACTCTTCCGTCAATAATCTAGAAATTCTAAACGATTTGATCTAACAGCTTGTGGGTGAACCTATCAATTATCATAACAAAGAAAATCCAATTGCAAATGATAATGTAATAAATTTTTAACATATTTTTAAACTTTAGGATAAAACTCCGACGAGACAAAAAAACCCCCGCCGGAATCCGGCGGGGGCGGTGAAACAAACAACGGACCTTTACCAAGTTTAGAACTTCACGCCCAAACTGGCAATGGCCTGGCTGGCGTTGCTGCTGTATGTATTCGAGAATACAGAGCCAGGAACGAACCAACCTAAACTCAAACCGAATGTAACATCTTCGGTATAGTTATAGGTAACGTTAACATCAGCTTCATTACCTAAACCTTTATCATGATTCTTTGTAGCAGCTAGAACGGAAGTTGTTCCGTTCGGCTGTATGAGGTACAGCGGGTTCTGGCCACTGATACGCTCTACGGCCCACAAGCTGGTC
>CAZFON010000364.1:0-2059 GCA_964520185.1 uncultured Planctomycetales bacterium
ACAAAGCCCAGGGAACCCGCGTTGCGGATCATCTCCGCGCCCACATTCGAGGTCATGATGATGATCGCATTGCGGAAATCCACCTTGCGTCCCAGGCTGTCGGTCAATTGACCGTCTTCAAAAACCTGTAATAGCAGATTGAAAACATCCGGATGGGCTTTCTCGATCTCATCCAACAGGATCACACAATAGGGACGGCGGCGCACTTTCTCGGTCAACTGGCCGCCTTCTTCATAACCGACGTATCCCGGCGGCGCGCCGATCAGGCGCGACACATTGAACTTGTCCATGTACTCGGACATGTCGATCTGGATGAGCGCATCCTGGTCGCCGAACATGAATTCCGCCAAGATCCTGGCCAAAAGGCTTTTCCCCACACCCGTGGGCCCCAAAAATATAAAAGAACCGATGGGACGCCGCGGATTTTTGATCCCGGCCCGTGAGCGACGCACGGCGCGGGAAATGGCGGAGACCGCCTCGTCCTGGCCGATGACCGCTTTTTTCATCTGATCTTCCATCTTCATCAGGCGTTCGCTTTCCTTCTGCTCCAGACGGATAAGCGGGATCTTGGTCCATTGGGAAACCACGCGGGCAATATCATCGTCGGTGATCGTCAGGGAGACGTCATCGCGCTTCTGCATCCATTGCGCACGCTGGCGTTCCAGCTGCTCGCGCACCTCACGCTCCTGATCGCGCATCTTGGCGGCACGCTCGAAATCTTGGATCTTGATATAAGATTCTTTTTCCTTTTTAAGCTGTTCGATCTTTTCCTCAAGCTCCTTGATGTCGCTCGGCACGACCATGGCCTGCAAACGGGCCTTGGCACCGGCCTCGTCCAGGATGTCCACGGCCTTGTCCGGCAGGAAACGGTTGGAGATATAGCGGTCCGAAAGACGGGCCGCGGCTTCCAGGGATTCATCCGAATACTTGACCCTGTGGTGTGCCTCATATTTATCACGCAGGCCTTTTAAGATCAGTATCGTTTCTTCCACCGATGGAGGCTCCACGATGATGGTCTGGAAACGACGCTCAAGGGCCGCGTCTTTTTCGATGTTCTTGCGGTATTCATCCATGGTGGTGGCACCGATGCACTGGATCTCGCCGCGGGCCAGGGCCGGCTTTAAGATATTGGCCGCATCAATGGCGCCTTCAGCGGCACCAGCCCCCACGAGTGTATGGATCTCGTCGATAAAAAGCACCAGTTTCCCGGAACGCTTCAGCTCATCCATCACGGCCTTGATGCGCTCCTCAAACTGGCCGCGGTATTTGGTGCCTGCGATCATCATGGCCAGGTCCAGGACCACGATGGTCTTGTCCCGCAAAAGCTCGGGCACATCGCCCGAGACGATCTGCTGGGCCAAACCCTCGACGATAGCGGTCTTGCCGATACCGGCCTCGCCCAACAGCACGGGATTGTTCTTGGTGCGCCGGGATAAGATCTGGATGACGCGCTCGATCTCATTTTTGCGGCCGATGACCGGGTCAAGCTTGCCTTCACGGGCGAGCTTGTTCAAATTGCGGCCATACGCATCAATGGCCGGGGTCTTGCCGGCTTTCGTGGTCTCGCCCTGCTGCTGGCCGTAACCGGGGATGCCGGAACCCAACAGTTCCATGACCTCGTTACGTAATTTGCCCAGGTCCAGCCCCAAATTCAAAAGCACGCGGTAAGCCATGCCTTCGCCTTCCTTGACGAGCCCCAAGAGCAAATGCTCCGTGCCGATATAATTATGCCCAAGGGCACGGGCCTCTTCGGCGGAAAGCTCCAGCGCTTTTTTGGAACGCGGGGTAAAAGGAATGTCCCCCACGACCTGGGTGGCCGGCCCGGCTTGCACCAATTTTTCCACTTCAAGCCTGATGGTCTCCAGATCCAGGCCCAATTTTTGCAGGACCGCCGCGGCAACACCCTCGCCCTCGCGGATCAAACCGAGCAACAAATGTTCGGTGCCGATATAATCGTGATTAAAACGCCGTGCTTCTTCCTTGGCGTAAACAATGACCTTGCGTGCACGTTCTGTGAATCGATTAAACATCTTTGCCTCCTAACTTCTGGCGGATAACA
>CAZFON010000365.1:0-2058 GCA_964520185.1 uncultured Planctomycetales bacterium
GTATACTTGTTCATGCAAAAACATATCGTCAAGGGCCTTTCTTCAGGGGCGGGAGTGGGTTAATGCGTCGATGGGGACTTTATTTGTTAGTGTTTTTATTCCTGGGGCTGCCGCGCCTGCAGGCAGAAGAGCCTTCTGCTTCAAGCCGCAGTGCCGCCGATATCGTGCGTTTGGCCTGGCAGGCTTCCAAGGACGGGGACCTGATAACACTTACCGATCTTGCGGATGAGATCGTCAAGAATTACGGGGCAGAGGCCAAACTCGAGGAGAGCCAGTTGACGAATTTCCCTGCCCGCGAAAAATTCCAAGATTATAAAACCATGTCAGATGTAGCTACCACCTTATTTATCAAGGCTGAGGCCATGATGAACCATGGTAAAAGCGATGAAGCTAAAAAAGAGTTCCAGGACATCATCGCTCAATATCCTTTTGCCCAATGCTTTGACGCCAGCCGGGGCGCGTATTGGTCGGTCGCAGAAAAATCCAAAGCCAGTATCGACAGGATCGAAGGCAAGAGCGCGGAAGACAACGCCGTGATCAAAAATGCGCCCAAGACCGTTCCGACGCTGAAGATCCCCGGAAGTGAGCAGGTGGTTGACTGGGAGAAGTACGGTAAATTCCTGAATGTGGGCACCAAGGACTTTCATTACCAGGTCATTGATCAGGAGGGCCTGAGCAAGGCCCTGGGAGAGGGCATTTACCCTAATATAGCGGATATTTTTAAGGACCCTCAGTATTGGAAGGTCTCGAAAGCAGGCCGCCTGCAAGGCAGTCATTGGGACTTTGTGAACACCCCGGACCTGCAGGCCGCTTTTTATAAATGGGTCACGGCTTCGGACTCATGGGGAGTGAAATTATTTTATATTGGTGAAGTCCTTGAGAAAGCTAAATTGTATCTTCAAGCCATTAAGGCGTATCATTCGCTGGTGGTGAATTTCCCGTCGACGGTGGCCTGGACCTATTGGCAAACGCCCTGGTATCCGGCCCAGGCCGCGGTGGCCAAGATCCAGTATCTGATCCGCATGCATCCTGAATTGCAATTGGTGTACGAGGGAGGCAGGATACGCATCCTTAACGCGGACGACCCGCATCATTACGTGGCCATCACCAAACCCGGTGTCATTCGAAAGATCAGCACCGAGGACATGGCCAAACAAAAAATAAGCGGTCCTTCCCAGGTCCCCTTGGGCAAACCGGTTTATTATTCAGGCACTGGCCAGGTGCGCTTTGTTAAATATGAGAACGGTCATTGGCAATTGCTGGTGGACAACAAGCCCTTCATGATCAAGGGCATGGCTTACGCGCCGACCAGGATCGGCCAAAGTCCTGACGACGGGACCCTGGTCGACTGGATGAGGGAAGATGGCGACCATGACGGCAAGATCGACGGGCCGTACAAGGCATGGGTGGATAAGGACGGGGACAACAAGCGCCATCCTGACGAGCCTGTGGTGGGAGATCTGGAGTTGATGAAAGAAATGGGCGTCAACACCCTGCGTATTTATTACCAGACCTACATGGAACTGGACAAGCCGTTTTTGGAAAAGATGTACAAGGAGTACGGCTTTAGGGTGGCCATGAGCAACTTTTTAGGAAAATATGCCATCGGCTCCGGCGCCAAATGGTCGGAAGGCACGGATTACTCGAATCCCGTGCAGCAAAAGAACATGATGGATTATGTGCAGAAAATGGTCATGGAGTTCAAGGATGAGCCGTATACCCTGATGTGGATCCTGGGTAATGAAAACAATTATGGGGTGGCCTCCAATGCTGATAAAAATCCGATCGCATATTACAAATTTGTCAATGAAGTGGCGAGGATGATCAAATCCATCGATCCCAACCACCCGGTGGCCATTTGCAACGGGGACACCTTGTTCCTGGATAAGTTCGGCAAATACGCCCCCGATGTGGATGCTTACGGCGCCAATGTTTACCGCGGGGATTACGGGTTTGGTTCTTTTTGGGACGAGGTCTCCTATCTGGCAGGCAAGCCGGCCTTTATCACGGAATACGGGGCCCCGGCCTACGGAGGGGCAAGCATGAGCTATCAGGAGG
>CAZFON010000366.1:0-2054 GCA_964520185.1 uncultured Planctomycetales bacterium
TGGCCTTAAGGACGTGGATATCCGTTACCGCCAGCGTTATGTGGACCTGATCGCCAATCCGCAGGTGAGGGACGTGTTTATCAAGCGCAGTCATATTATTTCCTATGTGCGTTCATTCCTCGACGGCAAAGGGTTCCTGGAAGTGGAAACGCCCATGCTGCAGCCCATGGCCGGAGGTGCCCGCGGCAAGCCTTTTAAGTCAAAACACAATGCCCTGGACATGGATGTCTATTTGCGTATCGCTCCTGAACTTTATTTGAAGCGTTTGCTGGTAGGCGGCCTGGAGAGGGTCTATGAGATCAACCGTAATTTCCGTAATGAAGGCATCTCCACCCGGCATAATCCGGAATTCACCATGCTGGAGGTCTATCAGTCTTACGGGAATTTTGAGGATATGATGCAGTTGACCGAAGAGCTGGTCAGCTCGCTGGTGTATAAGCTCTACGGCACTTATAAGATCAGCTATCAGGGACAGGAAATTGATTTTAAGGCGCCCTGGGAACGCCGTTCTTTTGCCAAGACGGTCAAAGAGTACTTTGACATTGACCCGGAGGATACGGCTGAGACGATGCTCTCTAAATTAAAAGCCAGGCGGTCAGGCAGCATCAAGTTGGAAAAGCTGACCCGTTCAGCCATCATGAAGATCGTTGAGGAAGTGCTGGATGAAAAACAGACAGCCAACCCGGTCTTTATGCTCGATTACTTTACTTTTCTGTCTCCGCTGGCCAAGGCCAAGCCGGATAATCCTCACGTCGCCCAGCGCTTCGAATTCTTTATCTCAGGCCTGGAAGTCGGCAATGCGTATTCCGAGCTTAATGACCCTCAGGAACAGTATAAGCGCCTGGTGGCAGACCTGGAAGACGATGTTGAGACCGGCAACCGTGTGATCGATGAAGATTTTGTCAGGGCCCTTGAGTACGGCATGCCGCCGGCCGGCGGTTTGGGCATCGGCATTGACAGGCTGGTCATGCTGCTGACAGATTCAGCGTCCATCAGGGATGTCATCCTTTTTCCCTTAATGAAGGCGGAGCAATGATCTTATGAATTTTGAGTGGTGGCTTACATTCAGGTATCTGCGGGCCAAGAAGGACAAGTTCCTGACGGTCATTAATGTGGTGTCTGTCGCGGGCATTGCCATCGGCGTCATGGCCCTGATCATTGTCATCGGCGTCATGACCGGCTTTGATCATGATCTGCGGGAAAAGATCGTCGGGGCCAATGCGCATGTTTTTGTGGAACGCGAGACCGGGGTCAAAAATTACGTTTCCCTGGACCAGCACCTGAGACATTTGCCCGGCATCATTGCCACGACCCCGTATATCCACGGTAATGTTTTTCTTGAATCAGGCACCAGGGCCGCGAGCCTTATCCTGCGCGGGGTCGAGCCGGAAACCGAAGGATCAGTGACGCGCATCAACGATTATCTCTCCCGCGGCAAGGTGGCGGAATTGAAAGATAACGGCGTATTGATCGGCTCCCAGCTGGCCTCTTATTATGGTTATCAGGTGGGGGACACCATGACCCTGATATCTCCGGCGTCGGGAATTGCCGGCACCGGCTGGCGTTATAAACTTAAGGTGGCAGGCATTTTTAATTCAGGGATGTATGATTACGATATGAACCTGGTCATAGTCAGCCTGAACAAGGCCCAGGAGATCTTTAATATCGGCCAGACGGTCACCGGTATCGGCCTTAAATTAAAAAACCCTGACCAGGCGCCCATGGTCAAGAAAGAGATCTATGAGACCATTGGTTTTAGTTATCTCGTGCGCACCTGGATGGAGACCAACGCCAATTTCTTTGCGGCCCTGGCCCTGGAGAAATTTGCCATGTTTGTGATCCTGACCCTTATTGTGCTTGTGGCTTCATTTAATATCATCAGCACCTTGATCGTGACCGTGACAAGCAAGGTCAAAGACATCGGCATTTTGAAGTCCATCGGCGCTTCAAAAGCCTGCATCCGCCGCATTTTTACCTGGCAGGGCCTGGCCATCGGCGCCATGGGCACCTTTTGGGGATTTACCGGCGGGGTGGCGGTGGTTTATTTGCTTAAA
>CAZFON010000367.1:0-2048 GCA_964520185.1 uncultured Planctomycetales bacterium
CCGGTTGACGCCTGCGGCAACGATCAGGTTGGCCACGAGTTTTGCCGTGATCGGTACCCGCGGCTGGTCCTTGCGGTCCTGGCGCGCATAGCCGTAATACGGCATGACCGCCGTGATCCTGTCGGCTGAAGCGCGGCGCGCGGCGTCGATCAGGATAAGGAGTTCCATCAAATTCTCATTGACCATCGGGCAGGTCGGCTGCACGATAAAAACGTCCTGGCCCCGGATATTCTCCCTGATATGCACGCGGATCTCGCCTTCGCTGAAACGTCCGACAAAAACTTCCGTCTGCTTGATGCCTAATTTCTGACAGATCTCCGCTGTCAAGGAGGGGTTCGCATTGCCTCCAAAGACCGACAATTTTCTCATATTGATCCCTTCGCCACTTTTTTAATGACCCTCGCCGGAACTCCGACAGCCACCATCCCCGCAGGAACGCCTCTATGGCCGGCCAACACTGAACCAGCGCCGATAACAGCCCCGGCACCGATAGTGTTGGGAGCGACCAAGATCGCATCCGAACCTATGAATGCCCGCGGGCCTATCGTGGTCTTATGTTTATTCACGCCGTCAAAATTAGCCGTCACCACACCGGCGCCGATATTGACCCCTTCTCCCACCCGGGCATCGCCTAAAAACGAAAAATGTTTTTGAAAGACCCCCCGGCCGATGGACGAACGGGAGACCTCCGCAAAATTACCTATTTCCACCCCGTTGCTGATGCGGCTGCCGGGGCGCAGATGGGCCATGGGCCCGATGATGCAATTCCGGCCGATGCGCACATCCGAATGGATCACCGTCATGGGATTGATCACCGTGTCCCTGCCGATATTCACCCCTGCTTCGATAAAGGTCGTCAGGGGGTCGATGATCGTGACACCATTGGCCATGTGACGGCTTAGGATCCTGCGGCGGATGACCGCCTGGGCCTGGGCCAGATCTTCACGGGTATTGATACCAAAGGCCGCTTCTTTCTGGCCGCTTATCAAAGTCTCTACTTTTTTACCGTCAGCCAGCAATAATTCAATGACATCCGTCAGATAAAATTCTTTCTTGCGTCCGTTAAGCTTGACCTTTTTGAGATTGCCGAACAGATCTTTTGATCGAAAACAATAAACACCGGCATTGATCTCTTTGATCCCATTTTCCGTGAGGGTGGCATCCTTCTGTTCGCGGATGGCCCTGATGGCACCGTCAGCCCCACGCACGATACGGCCATAACCATGCGGCTCGTCGATGATGGCGGTCAGGACCGTGGCCGAAGCTTTTGAACGAAGATGCTTCCTGATCAATAAAGCCGCAATGTCCTTGGTCAACAACGGCGCATCCCCGCAAAGCACCAAAACCGTGCCCGAATAATCCTTCAAATAAGGCGTGCAACGCCTGACTGCATCTGCGGTGCCCAATAAACGGTCTTGAAGGACAAATCGAACGTCACGGCCAACGGCATCCTTTACTTTTTGTGCGCCGTGACCGACCACCACATAGGTTTCCAAAGAAGGTAAAGCCCGGGTTATGTCCAGGACGTAATCAATGACAGGCCTGCCGCAAATTTTATGCAACAGCTTGGGGGTATCGGATCTCATCCGCGTGCCCTTGCCTGCCGCCAACACGATCGCTTTTAAATTTTTCATAAATTGCCCAGTCAGGATTCGAACCTGAACAACGAGATCCAAATTCTCGGGTGCTACCATTACACCACCGGGCAATAAATTTTACAGCGTGCTGACCACAAAAACCTGGGTATATCGCCTGTCAAATTGTGCCCGGAGGCTTAAAACGTGTTTTTGTGACTGGCCACAAGCATAAACCGACGGGCCGCTGCCGGAAAAACAGACACCGGTGGCACCAGCGTCAAGCAATTTATTCTTTAAAGTAACAAAATCAGGCCTTAACGACAAAATGGCAGGTTCTAGATCGTTGGATAAAGCCCCTGCCAGCCGCTTTAAATCCCCTTTCCGTAAAAAGGGAAGCAGAATATTAACATTATCCTTTTTATTTGTCAAATTTAATTTAAGACGGGCAAAAACCTCCGCTGTATACATTTT
>CAZFON010000368.1:0-2047 GCA_964520185.1 uncultured Planctomycetales bacterium
CCATTTTCTTGAAGACCAGGTCCGACAGGGTTTCTGTCGTATGCGTCCAGATATCAATGACCTTGTTATAGCGTTCGCGGCCGGTGATGATACCTTTACGGTACTGGTCATCGACCTTGGAGACTTCCTGCTTGGCATTGGCGATGATCCTGGGCTTGTCCTCGGGGATGGTGAGGTCCGTCATGGCAATGGAAATGCCGGCTTCGGTGGCCTTCATAAACCCTAAGGTCTTCACATCGTCGAGCAATTTGACGGTGCGGTGATGCCCAAAACGCTTATAACAATCCGCGATCACGGAACCGATGCGCTTCTTGTCGAGCAGTTCGTTGACAAAACCATAGTTCTCAGGCAGCACTTCATTGAAGATCACGCGTCCGACAGTGGTCTCGATGATCTTAGAGGTGGTACCGGTAGGAGCCGGCGCTTCTTTTTTGAGAGCGGCCTTTTCCTTCTCCTGAGGCTGGATGATCATGGAAGGCTTTTCCTGGCCCCAGACACTGGTCAGCAGGCGCAATTTGATGCGCGCATGCAGGGCCACGAAACCGTCCACGTAAGCTATCTTGACCTCATCAATGGAGCCGAAGAGATGTCCTTCACCGGCGACGCCTGCGCGTTCCTTCGTCAAATAATAAAGACCGAGAACGATGTCCTGGGTCGGAGAAACAATGGGACGGCCGTCTGCCGGGGAGAATAAATTATTGACGGACAACAATTGAAGACGGCATTCGATCTGGGCTTCCAGGGAAAGAGGCACATGCACCGCCATCTGGTCGCCGTCGAAGTCCGCGTTGAACGCGGTACAAACCAACGGATGCAATTTGATGGCCTTGCCTTCGATCAACACCGGCTGGAAAGCCTGGATGGACAAACGGTGCAGGGTCGGAGCACGGTTTAACATGACCGGATGGTCCTGGATGACCTCATCCAAAATGTCCCAGACCTCTATCTTGGCGCGCTCGACCATGCGCTTGGCGCCCTTGATCGTATGCACAAAACCTTTTTCACGCAGTTTGCGGATGATGAACGGCTCGAAAAGCTCCAACGCCATTTTTTTAGGCAGACCGCACTGATGTAATTTCAATTCAGGGCCGACGACAATGACGGAACGGCCGGAATAATCGACACGTTTACCCAGGAGGTTCATACGGAAGCGGCCTTGCTTGCCTTTGAGCATGTCGGACAGTGACTTCAAAGGACGGTTGCCCGATCCTAACACCGGACGGCCATGGCGGCCGTTGTCTAACAACGCATCCACGGCTTCCTGCAACATGCGCTTCTCGTTACGGATGATGATCTCCGGAGCGTTCAGATCTATCAATTTCTTAAGACGGTTATTACGGTTGATGACACGGCGATACAGATCGTTAAGATCTGAGGTGGCAAAACGCCCGCCTTCCAGGGGGACCAACGGACGCAGGTCCGGAGGTATCACCGGGAGCACATCCAGCACCATCCATTCAGGAGTATTGCCGGACGCCCTGAAATCTTCGACGATCTTTAAGGTCTTGGCCAGTTTCTTGAAGTTGGTGCCGTTAGGATTGGCATCAGCGAGGTCCTTGCGTAATTTCTTGCACAAGGCAACCATGTCCAATTCCTTGAGCAATTCACGCACAGCCTCAGCGCCGATCTTGGCCTTGAAAGCACCACCGTATTTGACCACCGCTTCCTGGTACTCGTCCTCAGAAAGGAACTGCTTTTTCTTTAAAGGAGAAGTGCCGGGATCGATGATCACGTATTCTTCGTAATAGATCAATTTTTCCAGATCACGCAGGGAAACCTGCATTAACGCCGCCAAGCGTGAAGGCACCGCCTTGTAA
The DNA here is from genome assembly GCA_964520185.1 of uncultured Planctomycetales bacterium. GTDB lineage: Bacteria > Omnitrophota > Gorgyraeia > Zapsychrales > Fredricksoniimonadaceae > JABDGZ01. The sequence continues at coordinate 1,818 of CAZFON010000368.1, forward strand.
AACCAAATATGCGTCACCGGGCAGGCCAGGTCAATATGACCCATGCGTTCACGGCGAACGGAAGAACGGGTGACCAACACCCCGCAACGGTCGCAGGTGATACCCTTGAACTTGATGCCCTTATATTTGCCGCAGTTGCATTCCCAATCGCGCATGGGGCCGAATATCTTTTCGCAGAAAAGACCGTCCTTTTCCGGCTTCAGGGTGCGGTAATTGAGCGTTTCCGCTTT
>CAZFON010000369.1:0-2032 GCA_964520185.1 uncultured Planctomycetales bacterium
TTTTTAACCCCGTGGATCCTTTTACTGCCGGCTTTCCGCCGCGTGTGCGATAAGGCCATTTATTTTCTTTTTTCCATCCTGTCTATAGTTTTTCTTTCCATTTATTTGTGCGGGATGCCGGAAAAAAGGTATTTTTCCTATGTTGAATTTCTGGTGGTTATTCTTTTTTTTGTTGCTTTGGATAAGATAATCGGATTATGGAGGGTCTATAAAAAAGAGATTTTGGCGTACTTTTTCTGCTTACTTTACTTCTTTTTCTTTATCCCGTTGATATGTTCCAAATGGATGGGAATTAATGGCGTAGGTATTTGGCAGGGATGATCTCTTTTTTACCGCCATCCATTCTCCAGTAGAGACGCAAGGTAGATCCTCCCCCGATCTGATAGTATTCCACCGTTATGGAGTGGGGGCCTTGGGCGAGGGAGATTTCTTTAAAAGCCTCATGAGGAGGATGCGGTCCCCAGTCATCGAACAAGGGCTTGCTGTCAACATAAGTCCTGGCCCCATCATCCGAGACCGTAAATAAAGTGTACTTCCCATCTTTAGGCGCCAGTAGACTTCCTTGCCAGCGGACAGAAAAATTATCGTGAGGGATCCGAAGGTCCATTAGGGCGGGATCTTCGATAAAATCAATTGTCTTCTTATGTCCTGAATAAAGATATTTTTCGAATTTCCCCTGGTAAAAGTCGCCTCTTAATCCCCAGTCGCGGGTGAAAAACATCCAAAGCAGGGCATAGATCAAAATGATGCCGGCCAGGACGGCGATCGCCCATAATATCATTTTCTCTATTTTTTTGCGTAAAGGGGTTTTGAGGGCATTTTTCAATTTGGGGACATTCTCATCTGACCAGATAAAAAGATTCTTGATGAAATCCATGTAACCCATTTTGGAAAGATCTTCCTGGGCAGGGAGCCGGCTGGAATAATTCTTAATTTCAGCGTGTATTTGGGAAAAAGATGTGCCGGCAGGCAATTTTTTGCCCCAAAAACTTTCACAGAAGATATGGTTTAGATCATTCCCTAAATGGGTCTTGCGCAGGGAAACGATATCATCCAGGATTTTATCTACAACGGGAAGGGTCTCCTTGATCCGTCCATAATCCAGCAGGTATTGCACGGTATCCAGATCGTAGATCAAGTCTTTGATAAATAAGCGGACCTTTGGGGAATCCATAACATTTATTATAGCAAACTTTTCTTTTACAGCACTAAATCCTAAAAGAATTTTATCGGATATTTAGGCGAGACACTATAATACTCTTACCATCAAGGAGCAGTCTCATGGATCCAGCACAGATCAAATCATTTGTCGGCGCATTGTGTCATGATTTTGACACGATCTTGTATTTGCAGGATTACGACCGGGACAAGGAAACGGTGCTGATCGTTAATTTAATCTGTGAACGGCTTGATTCATTTGAAAAAAAAGCCCAGGAGGAGTCGTATGATCTTAAGGGACTGTTTGATCATGGCTTTTGGGAAAGCCCGTTGACTCCTTCAGTTACCATGGGGCAGATGCGGGATAGGATCAAACAACTTGCCGATCAATGGCGTCATATCGATCCCCAGGACCTGGAAAATATGGGTTACCAGCGTTTTGTCCAGGTTTTACGTTCCTGGGTATATAAAAATATCCGTCAATTGAGGAATAGGGCCAAACTTTCTTCGCAGAAAATGATCGAACCGGTGCTGGCGGTTTTAATGCTGTTGGCTGTGGCAATGGTGACAGCGCCGATGATCTTTGCAAAAGTTTCGTATAACTGGGGCTTAAGCAGGGACCTTTATGAGGGAGCAGATTTTGAGGAACATCTTTCAGTAGGGCATGTCAGGTCGATCGATGTTAAAGGTCATTCTGAACCTTTTTCAGCCCGTTGGCAGGCCTTCCTGATGGTCCCCCGGGATGGGGATTATACTCTTTTTGTAAAAGTGGGGGGGGGTGTGAGGCTATCCATCGACGGCCAAGTCCTGATTGACCAATGGCAGGACAACAAGTCTATGGAATTCAGCAGGAACATTTTTTTAAGCAAAGGCG
>CAZFON010000370.1:0-2018 GCA_964520185.1 uncultured Planctomycetales bacterium
ATCTTTCTTAAGCATGCGCTCTGGAACATCTACTATCAAATATAAATTGAATAATCGGGACAGATAAAACAAAAAACCCAGTAACATGCTCCACATCGCTAGTTTCCTGGCCCACAAAAAGTGCATTATTAAACCGAATCCTGTCAGGATAAATATAAAACAAGTCATAAATCCAATGGATATAAAAACTTGAGCATGCGTGGGGATTTGGCCCTGAACAATAAACTTCTGTCTAAAGGTTTCTGCTTCCTGTTTAAGTTGAGTTAATTGTTTAGCAAACAACATTTTATTGGCTTCGGTTGCTATAGTACCGCTTATCTTTGGGTAGTCTTCTTTGTAGTCCTCCAAATTATTTATTTCCGCTTGATATATATGATAAATTTTCAATGAATAAGGATTATTATGTTTGTGTGATGAATAAAACATTAATTCACTGACGGGAGAATTTATTAAGCGGCCAGCCCAAAAGATAAAAATTATTCCAAATATTTTTACTCCTATCAGCCATTTTTTATCCATTTTTTCTCCCCTATTATGATGGTAAGTAATGCCGGGACCAGTACTTGAGTTTCCTCTTCTTTACCGGTGTGCCCTTCCTAAAATGATCGGCAAGCTGGGCGATGTAATACCAAAATTCGACTTCGGTAAGGTCATTTTTCATATCATTGACTAAAAATGAGGTAATGACCACTTTATTGGGATCCCGAGGGTTGCAGTGGTCAAATACCAAATACCAGGGGTCATGCATGTCTATTAATTCTAACGGCATCCCGGTGTAATAGCAAACATAGCCGTATTTGCGGATGTGATCCCAAATAGCCTCCCTTGTCTTGGGTGGTAATCTTAGCAATTTCATGCGATGGGCTGTGCGGGAACAGGTTGCGCAATAGGGTGAATGAGTAGAAATTTTGGGCTGGCCGCAGATGTAACAGGCGCCTGGGGTCAGATGGTTCCAATGGATGATCGGTCTTTTTTTGATCTTGGTATGCTTTGTTCTGTTGTCATGGAGTTGAAGCACATAATATCGAAATTCCGGTTTGGTAAGGCCCGCTTTCATGACGCTAAATAAAGCAGCGGCAAGGACCGCCTTATTTCGATTGCGCTTGTCTGGAAGGCTGAAATCACAATACCAGGGGCTGGCGAAGTCATTTAAATCCAAAGATATTCCGGAATAGTCACAGGTAAAGCCGTATTTTCGTACGTAATTACGGATACATTTCTTTGCATTTTGAGAAAGATATTTAAACCCTACACGACGCAAGAAATGAGCGCAAGAATAGCAGTATTGTACGCCTGAATACCTGACAAGGATCTGCTTACCGCAGAGATTGCATTTTCTAGGATGCCTTGTGCGAAAGGTTGACATATCTCTTTGGGGGTTAACTATTAGGTAAGATTACTGCTTTTAAGGCTTTACGGCAAGGATTTTAATATAACTTAAGACTCTTCGCTGCGCTCAGAATGACAATGGGAGCGGCCATCCGGAGGCCAGTGAAGAATGGAGTTGGGGCTCATTGATCTTTGTCATTTTAAGGGCTAATTGTTTATTAGTCTTGATCATGTCGCGTAACGTGACAAATGCGCGCATGATGGCAATGTTCACTTGAATGGCACGTTTACTATTTAATACGCTTGATAGCATAGCGACGCCTTGTTCTGTAAAGGCAAATGGCCTATATCTTAAACCGCCCCAACTTGAGGTGCCAAATTGGCGCCTCAAGTTGTCTCTTTCTTTATCGGTCAATTGGATTAAAAAATCAATAGGAAAACGTTCGATGTTACGACGGACTTGGCGAGTTAATTGTTTTGTCTCTACTTCGTAAAGTTCCGCCAAATCCCTATCAAGCATGACCTTATGCCCTCGGATCAGATAAATCTTATTTTGGATGATCTCAACTGGAACGGTAGACATAGTTTCCCCTTTTGTTTGTGGTGGATTGATGTTTTCGTGTCTTGGGGGTAGACGTAAAGTTACTTACTATTTATAAGAACGGTTTGGGGAAACCGAATGACGCTTT
>CAZFON010000371.1:0-2018 GCA_964520185.1 uncultured Planctomycetales bacterium
GGATCATGTGCGCGAAGATAAATTCTGGTGCCCTGTGGCCCATCCCTCACCCATGGAACCGCACGTCTGTGTAGGGCAGTGGGAAACTTTCACCAATAAAATCACATTATGGTCCTCTTCCCAAGCGCCTTTTAAATGCCGTGAAGCCCTGGCCAAGACCTTAAAGATGGACCTCAACGATGTGCGGGTGATCAAGATGGCCGTCGGCGGCGGTTTTGGCGGTAAATTGGAAATGCTGCCCATGGATTTTGCTGCATGTTTGCTTTCTAAAAAAGCCGGTGGATTGCCCGTCAAGATCAGTTTGACCCGTGAGGAAGAATTCACGACCACTCGTCGCAAGCACGGCATGATCTATAAGGTCAAGACGGGTGTCAAGAAGGACGGAACGCTCCTTGCGATCACAGGAGAAGTTTTAGCCGACGGGGGGGCTTACTGCAGCTACGGACCGACGGTCTTGGCCGCGGCCATGATGCGCATATTCATGGTTTATAAGATCCAGCATTTCCGCATGAGCGGCTATCGTGTATACACGAATAATCCCATCAGCGGCGCCATGCGCGGCTTCGGCGGGGTGCAGAGCGGTTTTGCCATTGAATCACATATGGACCTGGTAGCTCGTGATATAGGCATGGACCCGGTGGAATTCAGATTGAAGAATATCACGACACCCAATATGACCACCATCAATAAAATGGTCCTGACCACCAACGGGTTAAGTGAGTGTATTGAAAAGGCGGTTAAAGCTTCCGGTTGGAAGGAAAAACGCGGCAAGCAGCAGCATTTAAAACGCGGCATCGGAATTGGCATTGCCGCGGATGTCATGGGTTCTAAAATGTATAAATCCCACGAATCTGCGGGGGCCATTGTTAAGGTCGAAGAAGATGGCTCAGTTTATCTGTTTACCGGCGCTGCAGATACGGGGCAGGGTTCCAATACAGCCTTGTCCCAGATAGCGGCACAGGCATTGGGTGTCAGTTTCAGCCGCATCAAGTGCAAGTCGGGTGATACGGAGATCACGCCTTTTGATACAGGGTCCTTTGCCAGCCGTGTGACCTTTATCTCAGGCAATGCTGCCTTGGTGGGCGGCAGGGATGCCAAACTTCAGATCCTGGAAATTGTCGCCAAAGATAATAATTTAAAGATCGATGATCTGGACATCAAAGCAGAAAAAGTCATTTTTAAAAAAGATGATCGTGTGCTCATGAGTTTCGATAAGGCTTTGGAGCTTTGTTATTCATTTAATTATGGGAAACAGATCATCGGACGGGGCAGTTACAATCCCAAAACAACTCCCATTGATTTTCGTTCCGGTGAGGGCAATGTTTCAGGCAGTTATGGCTTTGAGGCCCAGATCGCGGAAGTAGAAGTGGACACGGACACAGGTGTTGTCAAGGTGCTCGAGCTATGGGATGCGCATGATATCGGTAAGGCCATCAATCCCCAGTCGGTCGAAGGGCAGATCGAAGGGTCTTTGGCGATGGGTCTTGGGTACACTTTTTATGAGGACTTAAGGTTCAAGAACGGCAGGGTACTGAATGCGAATTTCGCCGGTTACCGTGTACCGCGTTCCATCGGCCTGCCTAAAATGAACAGCATATTGGTTGAAACGGATGAGCTTGAAGGGCCTTTTGGTGCCAAGGGTATGGGGGAAGCCGCTTTATTGCCGACGGCTGCAGCTATTGCCAATGCCGTTGAGGATGCTATCGGGGTGCGTATCATGGAGCTTCCCATTACGCCGGAAAAGATCATCAAGGCGCTTAAAGAGCAAAATCAAAAAATTTAAAATTCATTTTTTTTACCGGATATGGTAATATAATTAAATCATAACATTAAAATACTGAAGGCAGGAGCATATGAAACGTATCTTTTTCCCTCTTTTGTTGTTGGCGGCTTTTTCCGGTTGTACATTTTATCAGATCAATTCCAAGGACACCTCGGAGGATTATTATTCTCCCAAGACAAACATTGATCAAGTGACTTATATCGAGAAGACGGATAAACCCTATACTGAGATCGGG
>CAZFON010000372.1:0-2009 GCA_964520185.1 uncultured Planctomycetales bacterium
GGGTGGCGATCCGTACCGGCCATCATTGCACCCAGCCGGTGATGGAATTTTTCAAGGTGCCGGCTACGGCCCGTGCCTCGTTGGCGTTTTATAATACCAAGAAAGAGCTAGATATCCTAGCCAGGGCGATTGTGCGGGCCAAGGAAATTTTCCATGCGTGACGAACTTTATCAGCAAACTATATTAGAACATAACCGTAATCCCCGTAATTTCAGGAAAATCGAGGGAGCAACGCATGCGGCTGAAGGCTATAACCCTCTTTGCGGGGACCATTTGTGGGTATTTATGAATGTCAACAGCAATGGCATCATCGAAGACGCAGCTTTTGAAGGCTCCGGCTGCGCCATTTCCAAGGCCTCAGCTTCAATGATGACAGCGGCCCTGAAAGGCAAGAGCATCCAGGAGGCTGAGGTGTTGTTCCAGGAATTCCATCAACTGGTTATTGGCGAGCTCAAGCCTGATAAAGGACCTCATCACCTGGATAAATTAGCGGTTTTCTCCGGCATATGGCAATATCCCGCGCGCGTTAAATGCGCTTCCTTAAGCTGGCATACCATGCATGGGGCTTTGGAAAAAGCGAGAACCGTTTCTACAGAATAACATATTCCCCTTACCCTTAATTTCTTCCTATTTTTAATTATCTGACCTAATAAAATTATAATTATGTTGGACGCTAACTTACCAGCGTTGGATAATATTTTTATTGTTTCGTAATCAATGGATGGGAGATGTTAAATGGATGTTTCTGAAATCCGTCGTTTTTATGAACGTCTTAATTATGATTTTAATACTATAACCTATTTGATTGATTATGGCCGCCTTCGGGAAACCTTGGTTATTATGGAAAGGGTGCTCAACGGTATTGATTCTTTTAGGCATCAGGCTATTAACTTTGACAGCTCATTAGGAGATGTTTTCTCTGAGGATTTTTTTGATCAAAATCTTCGCAACGGTAGAACATTAAAGGAATTACGAGCCGATATAGGCAAATTTTCAAAGAATATCCGGGAGGTGACGGACGAAGATTTGGAGAGTCTTTGTTATGTTGATTTTGTTGAAAGAATACATGGATGGGCCTTGAAAAATGTTTCTCTGCTAAAGAATATTGTTAAGTCCCCCTTACAGAGAAAGCTTGAGAAGGGATTGTCTTGCTTTTTAGGCATTGTGACAGGTGCAGGGATACTAGCTATGATGATTGGGATATTTCTGACCAAGGATTGGGGATTAAGGGGAGATTTTTACAAAGGGGAGAATTTTGAATCAAAGATTTCGACAGCGATCAGTAAAACTATCGATTTTAATGATCATTTAGAATTCAATAATGATGTCCCATCGGAACATTTTTCAGCACGTTGGAGAGGGTTTTTGAAAGTTCCTCAAGACGGGCAATACACTTTTTATACGGTAATAGATGATGGGGTTCGATTATACATCGATCGTAAACCCATCATTATGGAATGGTCTTTGCACCCTATGGAGGAGTTCAAAAATACGATTTTTTTAAATAAAGGGATGCACGGAATTTGTTTGGAGTATTATCAAGCCTATGCTTTTTGTGGTTTGAAATTATATTGGCAACCACCAGGCGGGCGAAGGGCGATTATTCCCACAAGCAATTTGAGGGTAAGGCTTAGGTGACCTATCAATTATTTATTAGAAATTTAAAGTATTACATCCTTGAAACAGGCATCTTTATGTTTTTGATGAAGATGCTGTTTCATTTTTCTTCTTTAACTTCAGGCCCTTCAAAACTTTATACAGCTTTTCAAGATCCCCATCGATTGCAAACCAGTGCTTTTTTGCAAGGACATATAGCTTTAAGCCAAAAGCCTTTTGGCTGCTTTCTGGACCTGATTTGGACCGGGCATGGTTTACAACAACCATGGGGGATAGGCGTGGCCTTGCTTAGGCTTCCCTTTGAAGGGATGGCAAGAGTATTCGGTTTTGCCTCTTTCCCGGACAGATTGATCTTACTTTTTTATCTGACAATGATGATAATCGCTCTTAAC
>CAZFON010000373.1:0-1998 GCA_964520185.1 uncultured Planctomycetales bacterium
CATCACTTCCAGAAAAGCCTTGTTGAACATGTCGAGCTCTTTCTGGAAATCGCCGTAGGTCTCTTTTTGGATCTCCCCGCCGATCACCACCCCTTGAGTGACAAAATAGGAAGGCACGGTCAAGTCCATGGTTATATTAGTGAAGGGGGTCTGAAAACCAACCCGGGTCGGCACGTTAATATTAAAGATGAATTCCTGCAGGGCTTGCTTGACTTCAGTGTAGCTCAAGTTATCAAAACGGATATACGGCGCCAACAGAGTATCAAAATTAGAAAAGGCCTGGGCACCGGCAGCCTCGCCTTGCAAGGTGTAGAAGAAATTCACGATCTGGCCCAGGGCGCTGCGCAGATGTTTGGGAGGCTTGCTTTCCATCTTGCCTGAGACGCCTTTAAAACCGACGGTCAACAGATCATGGAGATCCCAGCCCACGCAATAAACACTTAAAAGACCAAGATCATGAACGTGGAAATCCCCCCGTTGATGGGCTTCCTTGATCTGTGCCGGATAAATGCGGTTGAGCCAATAGAGTTTGCTCACCTCAGAAGAAATGTAATGATTAAGACCTTGCAGGGAATAAGCCATGTTGCTGTTCTCATTGACCCGCCAGTCGTTCTGTTCAAGGTATTTGTCCACCAGGTCCGTATTGAAACGGGAGATGATCTGGCGCATCTCGGCATGCTGCTGACGGTAAATGATATAGGCTTTGGCGGCCTTGCGGTAAGGCGATGACAGCAGGACATCTTCCACAATGTCCTGAACGCCTTCGACTGTCGGATTATCGGCAAATAACTGCTGGGCGATGTTGATGACCCGGAGGGTCATTTTCTGGGCTGTCTCAGGCCCGAATTCTCCTGATGCCTGCCCCGCTTTGGTGATGGCCTTGGTGATCTTTAGGGGATCGAATTCTTCAGTCCTGCCGTCACGTTTGATGATCGAGGTGAATACGCTCAAACCCATATCTGCGCCTCCCTTTGAATTATACTATATATTGTAGTTAAATATTTAAGTGCTACTACATATAGTAGTTCTTAAAATGCAGAAGTCAATATTTTTTTCCAACATTTTTACGGTAATTGCCGTGGCGCCTCATGGTAGCACGCTCGTCGATAGGAATGTAGGCTTGCAGCGGCGCATCGAAGACGGAGACAACAGGCATGTCTTTAAAAAAGTTTTTGGCCCATTGCACGCGTTGACGGTCCAGGGGCGTTATGGCGCTGGGCCTTAAGGGCGTATCCAATTGGATCTCATCAGCGCCTAATTGCCTGGTGACTTGTGCGATCTCCTCAATATGGTCGATGTTCTGGTCAACCAGCATGATCTGAATGGCCAGCCTGCCCTTAAAGGACGAACGAAAATCCATCATACCCCGAATTATTTTTTTCAGGTCCAGGCCCTTGCCCTGGTCCATTTCTTGAAAAAGCTTCTGATTGTCGGCATCCAATTTGGCCAATATAAAATCTGCCAGACCCAAGTCTTCCCTGACTTCTTTTAAAACCATTAAAGAAGAATTCGTCAGCACTGCGATCTTTTCCTGGCGGATGGATTTTATGGCGCGGATCATATCTCCCAAATTCGAAGCTAAGGTTGGCTCTCCCCGGCCGGCAAAGGTGATATGGTCTGCGAAATGTAAAGGAATACGCCGGATCTCATTGACCACATCCTCGGTAGACACATAAACCTTACGCTCCTGGTTTAAATGCGCGGTCTTGCCCAACTGGCAATAAATGCAATTCATATTGCAGATCTTACTTTTTGCCGAAAGCGGATCAACGCCCAGGGACCTTCCCAGGCGCCAGGACCGAACCGGACCAAAAACATATTTAAAAGGCTCTGTCATATTATTTTAGGACTGAAGCATGCACATTATAGAAACACTATGCTCCAAAATACGATCAGAGAAAATGCGTAGTTCTACGTAGAATAAATAGAAAAAGGTGACAGGTAAAAAAGGTGACAGGTACATTTTTTGGCTGAATAGCCTTAAAACAAAAATGTACC
>CAZFON010000374.1:0-1942 GCA_964520185.1 uncultured Planctomycetales bacterium
AATTGGGTTTGGACCACCTGAAGCTTACGGGTTGTCTCATCAAGCTCGATCTTGGTTTCCTTGTATTTACCTACATAGGTCCTGTAATTGGTGGATTCACGATCGCTGGCACTCAAAGCCATGTCCATGGACTTGGAAAGCACATTAAAATTCTGGTGCTGAAGGTTCAACACATAGACGGTCAAGGCGATCATGACGATGGATAAAATAAGGCCCACCAGCCTCTTTGATACCAGCTTCTGCGCCCGAACCTCAGCGTTGGCATCGACTTTTGTATCCTGTTGATTAAACAATGTTTCTGACACTTCCCTACCTCCTTCAACAATATTAATAAATTATTATTCCCGATTGTGCCGTTACCTTAATATCAATATTAGAAAAACGGCCTTAGGCAACCATATTACTAAGTATTTTTACGTCTCCTACCTCGTTTAACAAATCCATCTTTTTAGCCAGCCAATCTTTGAAATGAGCATCTTTTTTATCAGGCAAAAACTCAACACCGCATTGCAAACGCTCCTGAGGCGTATGGATCCGCCTGGACCACATGACCTTGCCCTTTTTTGGGGCAAAGGGTAAAGGCTGCGCATTTGATGGTTCTATGAACAAAACGGAATCATCAGAGAGCTGGAAAGGCTGATCCGCCTGTAAAAGGAGTCCGGAGGCGGAAATATTCACAACGGTGCCCTGGCCTGAAATTCCTTCATGGTCCAAGAGCTTCCAAGCCACATCCAAAAATTCTTTAAATCTGAAATGGCGTCGGTACTCTTCCATACCGTAATTGTAACCCACCATCCCTTAAAGGGCAAGAAAAATAAGGCAGAGGAAATAAAGGTGACAGGTACATTTTTCTACCATTATTTATCAGAAAAATGTACCTGTCACCTTTATTTGTCACCTTAATTTCTAAAAATGCACAAAAATCCTGCCAAAATTCTTGTCATCTTTTTCAATACGGCGGTATAAGGCCTTGATATGTTTCTGCTCTAAAAAGCGTAAAACATGTTTTTTAAGCTGTCCACTGCCCTTACCTGGAATGATCTCCACCAAATCGATCCCCTTGTCCACTGCTTCCTGGATCACGCGGTTAAGCTCGTCATCAATGGTACGGCCACGGTTGAAGATATCATGCAGGTCTAATTTCAGTTTAGACATTATTAAGCTCCTTGCGAATAATTTGGGCCATATCCTCAGGCCTTTCCTCCGGATGGAAAAGATGGGAAGTCTCTCCCCGGCCATTGATCAAATAAACATAATCCGTATGGTCGAACATGTATCCCATGGCCGATGAATGGGTTACCACCTTCTGATAAGTGGCCTTGTAGGCATCCACTACGACATCTATTTCTTGTTTTGTGCCGGTCAATCCAATGGCATTAATATCAAAGTACTGCAAGTACTCTTTGAGTTTCGCGGAGGTGTCGCGCTGAGGGTCAATGGTGACAAAAACAGTTAAGACTTTCGTCCCCATGGGGCCTAAAAGCTTATAGACCCTGGCCAATTTTGAGAGAGTGATAGGACAAACATCCGGACACATCGTATATCCGAAAAAAAGCAAAATAATTTGTCCTTGGTGGTCTTTTAAATGAAAGATTTTCCCGTTCTGGTCATGAAGGGTAAAGTCCCTCTGAGGATTAAGCAGGGATTGCATTCCTACAGCCTGCCTTTCCTGCTTTTGGCACCCTGCAAAGGTAAAAACACCCAGGACCAAGGCCAAAACTATAAAATTATGGATCATCGTCGTCCCTAGCTGGAGCATTCACAATAATGTAAGTTCCATCTTGAAAATGAAGCGTGATGGGTACCATCACACCTTTGTTGGCCGGCTTTTTTAAGTCGATCATCATGATATGATACCCGCCCGGTTGCAATACCAGCTTGCCTTGGGCTGGAATGCGCACTTTATCAACCTTGGCCATATGCATCATCCCGTTGACATGGC
>CAZFON010000375.1:0-1941 GCA_964520185.1 uncultured Planctomycetales bacterium
ATCTTTTAAAAGAGAACAAAGGTAAGGTGTCTTTATTGGTCTCCGACACCGAATACAAAAGGCCGGATAAGGCGATGTCAGCCCGTGCACGCGCAGATTTTTTCGATCTGGTCAGTAAATACGCTAAGCTTTCTTCGCTCTGGAATACAGCGTCCCGGTCAAGGCCTGAAGGAGCTTTTGTTAATGCCATTGCAGAAATGGCCGGCATGTTAAGGGAGAGGTTTAGAAACTATCCCATAGCGGCAGAGATCGCATACAATCTTTCGCAACAGACGGAAGCTGAATTTTCAAAGCAAAAATTAGCTGCCCTAGGTGACCGTATCCTATTACTTAACGAGGAAGTCTCCCAGAACAGTATATCTATGGGTACCAAACAAGGTAAGATCAACAGGGTTGGGGCCATTTACGAGAAGATCATCGAGAACATGTATCAGCCTTGGGGGCAACGCGATACGGAAAATCCGGCCGCCATCAATCAAAAATTAGACCGTGAGAAAAATGAGTTGTCTACGGTTTTTGCCAAGTATCCATCGGCCCAGGCATTGCTTAAGGCGATCGAATTCAGTCCAGCCGACAGTGATTGGCATAGGGTTTCCCAGATCGAAGAACTGTTCAACAAGCTGCAAGCAGAAGTTGAGTCTGATATGTCAATGATGTCTATTGCCGTGTTGAGTGCCAGGATAGATGAATTTAAAAAAGCCATCAATGACAATCCGGATAATGAACAAGCTAAAAGGGATGCTGCGTTGAGTTTTGTTGAGTTTCTGCAATCCAATCGTGACCTTATTCTTTTAGATACGGCAAGGGCCCTCATCAGGGCTTTACCGTCGCAGGAGACGATCACTAGTGGTCAGATCCAAAACATTGAGCCCATGTTTGAAGCTTTAAAGCGGCAGTTAGGCAAGATAAACGGCGAAGTCCCTGAGGTATCGATGAGCCAGAGGCTTACAGTTGCAGAGCAGCAGGGAAAGCAAAATCCGGTGCCAGGCAAGCCTATCGTTCTAGAAGTATTTTTAGGGGTTGATGACAGGAATTTATCCGACCTGCACGTTAAATACCAGCCCGTTGCTGATGCGTTGGCCACCCAGTTGCCTCATGTGCCGAATAAGCAGGTGTTGATCAGTAAAGGGGATTTGCCGGGATTCCCGGAGGACGGGACTGCGGGTGAATTTATGGAAGCTTTAAAATATATGATCCAGTTCATTTCCAGCGCACAAGCGGGTCAATTTAAAATAGAAGCCAAGATGGCAATGGGCAACAAAGAAGACAGGGACAATTGGGTCATCTCGCTTACCATTAAAGACAAGGCCATGACAGTCACCTCGGCGGATATTGAAAAATTCAGAAGCCTCTACGTGCCGCCTGCTGAGGGTGACCAATTAAATTCCCTTCTTTTTAGCAGGATGAACCAGATGGCTACTTCCGGGGAAGGAAGCACTTTGAGGAATGTTGCCATTGGCGAATTACAAAATGAAGTCAACAGCTCCGGCCTTTCTGTTGACGATATCCTTAAAGATAGCAAACGTGTTGAACCGCTGGTCCGGCGGATATTCAATACGTATGCCACGCATGATATCAGACAAAATCCTCTACGGATCGATACGTCGGGCGGGGACCTGGCAATAACCGCAAATAGAAAAGGTGGTATCGACCTTAATGCCGCCAATCTGACCCTGCAGATCAAGCGCGACGGCAATGGCGTACCCTTGCCGCTCGACCAGCAGGATATGTCCCAACTTAATAGGATCCAGGGCTTTATCCCGGAGATCATCGAGATCAAACCGGCGGTCAATATTCCCATTTTCAGTGACTTGCAGCAGAGAATAGAATCTTCTTTACCTCAAATGTCAAATCCTGCATAATAAGTCCACCCCCTTCAAGGAGCACTAAGTGATGAAGAAATTTAATCAAGTGCTGATTTTGATTTTTTTTATCGGCATT
>CAZFON010000376.1:0-1928 GCA_964520185.1 uncultured Planctomycetales bacterium
AAATAAAAACATAGAACGATGACGATGATCGAAAGACGCATGTCTGCCTTACTTCTTGGTTTTGCTGTTGGGTGCGTGCCTTTAATTCTTCGCATTCACGTTCAAGAGCTGCTATACGCGAACGCCCCTTTTCCAATTCAAACTGTAAAAGCCTGTCTTGTTGGCCCAATATTTCATTTTTCGCTTTGATCTCTTCCAGCATGCTTTCCAGTTTGGTCTTGGTCTGGGTCAATTGCTCATTGTCCTCCTGGAAAGCATTGTTCTTTTTCAAAGAATCCTCCAGCTGGTCTTTATAATTAGAGCTGACACGATCCAAGCCGCTGGTCTGCGCCCTGGCTTTGACGGACTCATATTGGAACACATCGATCTTCTGGGTCAATTGGGTGTTACGCTCTTGCAATTGTTGATTGGTCTTCTCCAATTCCTCATATTTCAGGTTCAACTGGACCCTTTCTGATCTTAAAGCTTCCAATTCTTGGGCCAAAGCCGAGCCTTCCGCTGAATCTTTTTGCAAATCTTCGCACCGCTGCTTTAGTTGTATTTGTTCAACTTTCAAAGCTTCCAATTCATGACGAAGGGACTCGTCAGGATCTGCCTTTGGCAAAGATAATAAAGCCTCTTTTTCTTTACTTAACTCCTCAAGTTTGGCATTGGCTTGGGCAATCTCCTGGGCCATCTGCGCTTTGAGAGCGATCCCTTCCTCTTCCAAAGCCCTAGCCTTGGCATTAACCGATTCTATTTCGGTCTGGAGGCCGGCGTTATCATTTTTCAATTGTGAAGCCTCTTGCTGCACTTGAGCCAACTGCTGCTGGGCTTCTTCCACACCGGATTGTTGGCCTTTAAGCGCTTGATTTTCTTTGTTTAAAGACAGCACCATTTCACGCGTGACATCAGCCTGCTCTTCTGCTTTTTGTTTAACGTTGCGTAATTCTTCCTCCAGCTCATGGATGCGTTTTTGGGAAGTGTCTTCCTGTACGGGGGAAGGAGATGCGGTCTCGGGTTGTAGCTGTTCTTTAGAGGCGGAAGCCGGAATAATATCTTCATTTAACTTGCTTACATCCGATACAGGAACAGCCTTTTTTTCAGAGCCTTGTTGCCCTTCTTTACTTAAGGTATAAATCAAAACACCCAAAACAACAGCGGCAAGGAGCACAACTACGCCTAAAACAATAAAAAGGACCATATTAATCCCCACCTACCAGCATCTTCCGGTTGATAAATAACTGCAATAATCTTTTACAGCGTCTTCCAGGCAAGTAAACGGTTTACCATATCCGGCATAACGCAGTTTGGTCATCTGGGCCTGGGTAAAATATTGATAACGGCTGCGCAAGCTTTCCGGCATTTCCATATATTCGATATTGGCCTTGCGGTCAACAGCAGAAAACAAAGCATGGGCCAGATCGTTCCAGGAACGGGCCTGTCCAGTGCCCAAATTAAAGATCCCATTGATGCCCGGGTGCTCCCAAAAAAACATGACCACGTCCACCGCGTCCTTGATATAGATAAAATCACGCATTTGCTCGCCGTCTTTAAATTCAGGACGATAAGACTTAAAAAGGGATATTTTCCCCTCGCCTGCTACGCGTTGGTAGCTCTTGGCCACTACACTTCTCATATCACCTTTATGGTACTCATTGGGACCAAAGACATTAAAAAATTTCAAGCCTGTTATTTGAGCTAAAATCCCTTGATCTAAGGCCCAGACATCAAATTTTTGCTTGGATTCCCCGTAAAGGTTCAACGGTTTCAAACGCGTGATCAACGCTTCATCATCGCTGTATCCCAGCAGACCATCGCCATAGGTCGCCGCGGAAGAAGCATAGATCAAACGGGCATTATTTTTAAGCGCCCATTGGGCGACCGTGCAACTATATGCGAAATTATTTTTCTCAAAATAATTAGCATCCTGCAAGGTTGTTGAAGAA
>CAZFON010000377.1:0-697 GCA_964520185.1 uncultured Planctomycetales bacterium
CCACGGGCATGGTCAGTTCTTCTCCAGTATTGATGACCTCTGCTCCACGCACCAGGCCTTCGGTGGTGTCCATGGCAATGGTACGGACAATGTTGTCTCCCAAATGCTGGGCCACCTCGAGCGTTAAATTCAAAGGGACGTTGCTGATGAACGAATTGGTTGTTT
Source organism: uncultured Planctomycetales bacterium (assembly GCA_964520185.1). GTDB lineage: Bacteria > Omnitrophota > Gorgyraeia > Zapsychrales > Fredricksoniimonadaceae > JABDGZ01. Next base: position 166 of record CAZFON010000377.1, read on the forward strand.
TTAAGGCTATCTCAATGGCTGGCAGCCCTTCCGTGGGGAAATAAACGTCCACCACGGCGCCCAATACTTGGATGATCTTGCCCGGGATCTTCTTGCTGGCTTGGTTCATAAATGACCTTTCTCTAAGAATAGGGTCATTTCAGGGCTTCTGCCCCTGAAATGACCTCAATTAATTCTGTGGTAATGGCCGCCTGACGGGCGCGGTTGCGCAAAAGCGTGTAGCGGTCGATCAGATCTGCCGTGTTCTTCGAAGCCTTGTCCATGGCCGTCATGCGCGCCCCATATTCTCCGGCAGAATTTTCCAGCAACGTGAAGAAAATCTTAAAATTCAGGAATTTAGGTATCAAAAAGTATAATATTTCCTTTTCATCATCAGGCTCAAAAGTGTAGTCCTGGGATTTGATGGTTGTTTTAACGGCTTCCTTTTCCGTAAAAACAGAAGCATCCATCGGCAGGAGTTTTTCAAGCACCGGTGTCTGGACCATGGGCCCGTCGAAGCGTCGCACCGTCTCCCGGGTGCCCAGGATGGGCT
>CAZFON010000377.1:707-1926 GCA_964520185.1 uncultured Planctomycetales bacterium
AGCGGTAATAGGCCAAATAAACCTCTTCATAATCACCGATGATAAAAGCCTGGGTGATGTCCTGGGCGACCTCGAGGGCATCATTGAAATCAGGCTTCAGGGTGATGTTCTCATAATACTTGTGGACATTGACAAAACGCCGGAATGACATGTATCCCCGACGGCCGCAAAAGCTCATGGAAATGGTGGTGTATTTGTAAGGGTTCTCAAAGATCCAATGCCGTATTTTTCTGGTCAAATTATTATTGAAGCCCCCGCAAAGCCCCTTATCAGAGGTAAACAAAAGGACCAGTCCTCTGGTGGTGGCCCTTTTGGTTTTAAGCAAAGGATGGTCCTTAGGGCCTGACACGGACAAATGCTGCATCATTTGGGTCAGTTTATCGGCGTAGTCCTTGGCGTTGATCTGGGCTTTATGCGCACGTTTGAATTTGCTGGCCGCGACCATCTTCATGGTCTTGGTCATTTTCTGCGTGTTTTTTAAGGTGCCGATCTTTTTGTTGAATTCCCTGATGCCGATCATGTGCTTTATACCTTAAAGGTGCTCTTGACCTCTTCCAATATTTTCTTGAGTGAGGCTTTTATCTCATCCGTCATCAGCAGGGTCTTGTCAAAGAGCTGTACGAAAGACGCATTTTGGGTGTCTATTTTATTGGAGAGATATTCCTCAAAATCTTTGATCTTATGGACGGGGATATCATCCAGGTATCCATTGGTACCGGCAAAAATAATGGCCACTTGTTTAACAACGGGCAATGGCACATGAATGCCCTGTTTGATGATCTCCATGAGCCTCTTGCCACGGTCAAGCTGTTTGCGGGTGGCTGCATCCAGATCCGAGGCGAATTGCGAAAAAGCCGCGAGTTCGCGGTACTGGGCCAATTCCAGGCGTAAAGACCCTGCGGTTTGTTTCATGGCCTTGACCTGGGCATCCCCGCCCACACGCGAAACAGAAAGTCCGGCGTTGATGGCCGGCCGCTGCCCGGCGTTGAAAAGGTCGCCTTCCAGGAATATCTGGCCGTCTGTAATGGAGATGACATTGGTGGGGATATAAGCAGACACGTCCCCTGCCTGGGTCTCGATGATGGGTAAAGCGGTCAAGCTGCCGGCGCCTTTTTGATCGGACAATTTTGCGGCGCGTTCCAGAAGCCGGCTGTGTAAATAAAAAATATCACCAGGATAAGCCTCGCGGCCCGGCGGACGGCGCAACAGCAGCGATAAT
>CAZFON010000378.1:0-1920 GCA_964520185.1 uncultured Planctomycetales bacterium
GCTTTACGTGCGGAGGCACGGCCAAATTGTCTTCCAAAAAACTACCGGTGGTAAAATAATTGATCCCTCCTTTGGCCGTGCCTCCGCACGTAAAGCTGGGGTTCACTTCACTGTGAGACCCGCCGTACATGGAAATGGATCCCCCATTGGTAAATGCCCCGCTCTTGGTATGGATATCCACGATACCTGCCGTATGAAAACCAAATTGAGCTGGAAGGGCTCCATCTATCAAGGAGACATTATCCACAAAACGCGTATCAAGCTCTTCTCCAAAACCAGTGAGCCCTTCCGGCAACAAAACATCATTAATACGGTATTGTAAATTGGCATGTTCCCCGCGAACATGCAATACTCCAAATGAATCTTCGGCAACACCAGGAGCTCTTAACAAAACCTGATTAAATGATGCATTATTCCCTTGAGCCTCGTTATCGATCTGATCACTGGCAATGTTATAGTCGGTCGCCCCAAGGCTTGGTTGAATACTGTTACGGGCCTGGTCCAATTTCCCGATCACTTCCACTTCGCTAAGTTGAGTTGATGGAGTGTCACCAGCATAACCATTAATAGAGTAGAAACATAAAAAACCAGTTAAAAACCATACCCACATAAACCCTCCTTATCTAAATAGAAACAATTTCTATTTACATATCAAAAAACAGCGGCAAGAACTTTTTATACCTGCCGCTATTTGTTATTTTAAATATTTCAGAAACGCTTCTACATTGCACCTGATCATTTTTAAATAAGTTTCCCCTTCACTGCCGGCAAGGCCAAGGGCATCGGTATAAAGCTGCGGGCCTACCCGAACTCCTGCTTCTTTTGAAAGAGTTTGGGCCAATTTAGGATTTGCCATATTCTCTGAAAAAATGGCAAGGACACCATTGGCTTTGATGATGTTCAACAGATCCGCTGTTTGCCTGGCTGAAGGATCGGCCGCCTCGGTGGTGGATGACGGAATGACCGCGCCGATGATTTTAAAGCCGTACGCCCTAGCAAAGTATCCCAAGGCATCATGGTTGGTGACCAATTTGCGTTTATCAGCAGGGATGGTGGCTACCTGCTCACGGACCCACTTATCCAACGCCTGCAGCTTTTGGATATAATTGTTGGCATTAGCCTCATACAGATCTTTATGATCAGGGTCGATGCTCACCAGCGCATCGCGGACATTTTGGGCATAAATAATAACATTAGTTACATCCTGCCAGGCATGCGGATCCTCGTCCTGGGGACTATCTTCGAAAACACGTGGAATCACTCCCTTGGAGACCACCATGCGTTGGGCTTTTGAGCCGCTGGCTATATACAACTTATCAAGCCAATTTTCCAGATGGAGGCCGTTTTCAAAAACAATGTCTGCGTGGGCCAAATTGACGGAATCCTGAGGCGTCGGTTCGTACTCGTGGGCATCGCTATTGGGACCGACTAACAGGGCAAGATCAACGGCGTTGTCAGCCACATTTTTGACCACGTCCCCGATAATGCTGATAGTTGCCACAACCTTGATTTTATCAGCATAGGCCAGGGGCAGCCCCAGAACGAACATAAAGAAGACACCTAACATAACTTTTCCAATTTTATACATCTGGATCTCCTTGTCTCTAACAGAAACTATTTCTGTTTAAATTGTAAAAAAATTTTGCAAGGCAGCCATCATCAGCCTAAAAAAACACAGTCCTATGCCTATTTTTATAAAACAAGCCTTGCTTCTGGACCTCTGCTGCTTGAGTACCGTTGCCTGTATGTTGGTAGGAATCAGCCAAATCCTCAAGCAAAGTCTGCATGCTGTTCAAACTGCGAAATCCAAGGGTACCGTGACGGTATTTTAAGATGTCCGCTTCCAGCAAAGCCGCTCTACGCGCTCCCCCGCTTCGAATGCGTTCAAAATACTCAATAGCCTTGCTATAATCACCTTGG
>CAZFON010000379.1:0-1903 GCA_964520185.1 uncultured Planctomycetales bacterium
ATCTGACCGCGGCCCTGGGGGAATTTGAACGTTTTTAATGCCCTGGCAATAACCTGGGGCGGGACCTTAAAACATGCACCACAGGCATACGCAGCAAGGGCATTATAAACATTATTGATGCCGCATGAATCCAATTCGATCGATGACGTCCCAATCCGAAAACGCAAATGGCGGCCGGAAACGATATTGATACCCGAAGCCATAAAATCCGCTCTGGGATCTTTAAGGCCGTATGTCATGACCTTAAAATTATTTTTCCTGCGCCCCTGCCTCGATAAAAGCACATCATCGGCATTGATAAGGGAGACCCCCTTTGGACCCAGAAAGGACGTCAATAACCATTTTTCCCGAAGCACGCCTTGAGTGGTCTTCAAGCCCTCCAGGTGCGATTCACCGATATTGGTAAAAAGGGCCATGGTCGGCCGCGCCACGTCGGAAAGCCAAATAATATCCCCGGGCCTGTTGGTGCCGCATTCCAAGACCACGATGCCATGTTTGGGCCGTAATTTAAGCAGGGTCAGGGGAACGCCAATATGATTATTCTGGGTCCCTTCATTTTTTAAGACCCGCCTTTTACGGCTTAAAACCGCGGCGATCATTTCCTTGGTCGTGGTCTTTCCTGCTGAGCCGGTGACGGCAATGACCGGCACGGAAAAACGCAGGCGGTGAAAACGTGCTATGTCTCCCAGGGCACATACCGTGTCCTTGACCAGAATGACGCTGACCTTAGGATCACTCACCTTTACGGGCTTATGCACCACCACCACGCGAACGCCTTGGGAGAGGACCTGGCTGATAAAATCATGACCGTCGAAAACATCTCCTCTGATCGCAATGAACAGTTCACCCTTCTTTATGTTGCGTGAATCAATGCCAACCGAAAGCACACGGCCCAGTACCGGCCCTTGTAGCAATACTCCCCTTGCAGCTTTTATGATCTCATCTATTGTAAACATTGTTTCACGATCTTGCGTTCGTCGAAAGGAACTGTACGGTCCTTAAAAATCTGGTAATCTTCATGGCCTTTGCCGGCGATCAATACGACCTCTCCCCGTTTGGCCAATTGCAGCGCGCGGCTGATCGCTTCCTTACGGTCCACGCATACTTCATAATTCTTTTTGGTAAAGCCGTTAACGATCTCATCGATGATCATCTGCGGGTCTTCACTGCGCGGATTGTCGCTGGTGACGATGGCATGATCCGCCCAACGGCATGCCGCGCGGGCCATTTTGGGCCGCTTGGTACGGTCGCGGTCCCCGCCGCATCCGAAAACCAGGATGATCTTGGCGGGGGTCACGGCCCTTATGGCGCTCAGCACATTGAGAAGCCCGTCTTCGGTATGCGCATAATCGATAAAAATAAATATCCCCCTGTCATTATCTACGCCCTCCAGCCTTCCCGGCACATGCGTCAAGCCCTCAAGCCCCCGGCGGATAATCTCCGGTCCCATGCCCTGGGATAATCCCCAGGCAAAAGCCGCCAGGATATTATAAACATTGTGCTTGCCGATAAACCTGGTATTGATCTCCAAATGACCTTCGGGAAAAATGATCTCAAACCGGCTGCCTGATAACTGATGGGTAATGTCCAAGGCGCGCACGTCCGCCGGAGTATCGACGGCATAGGTCATGACCCGGCCCTTGCTCATGGAGATCAAACGTTTGCCGTAATCGTCATCCACATTGATGACGGCAACAGCTTCAGGTAGGAGGTCCTTAAACAACAAAGCCTTGGCGGTAAAATAATCTTCCATGTCTTTATGATAATCCAAATGGTCCTGGGTAAGATTGGTGAAGATCCCTGCGGAAAAATGGATACCTTCAAGCCGGCCTTTATGAAGGGCATGGCTTGAGGCTTCCATCACGCAATAGTCAATTCCCAGACCTGCCAATTGCGCCAGGTA
>CAZFON010000380.1:0-1899 GCA_964520185.1 uncultured Planctomycetales bacterium
GATGGAACGCTATTGGTGTTGGATTATAAAACAGGCGGGGTGGACCCCATGCCCCGGGACGTCGATAGCGGGGTGCCGTTGAGCCGCGCTTATATCCGTGAGCGTATCAGATCTTTTCAGATGCCTCTTTATCTGGATTATTTGTGCCGGCAATTTCCGGACCGTCGTGTCAATTGCGCGTTGTATCATCTAAGGACCATGAGTATTGATTTTTTCTTAAAAGAAGATCAAATTCCTGACCTTCAAAAGATTTCAGAGGTTTATCTTAAAGCGCTGGACTTTATCGTGGCTGAAATATATAATCTGGAGATTCCATTTATTGATGAGGCGCTTGATATAAAATAAAAACCATGCCGAAATCCATTTTAGTTGTCGATGATGAACCGGTGGTGCTGGAGATCACCAAGCGCAAGCTGGAGGAACGCGGCTATCAAGTGCTGACCGCTTCTGACGGTATTGAGGCTTTCGTGGCTTTAAAATCCAAGATACCTGAACTGATCCTTTTGGACATTCAGATGCCCCGGATGAACGGCTATACCTTCATCATGGAAAAGGCCAAGATCCCTGAATATGTAAATATCCCGGTGGTGGTGCTGACGGCCTATAACGAGATGGAGCCGTTGTTCAAACGTCATCGCATCAAGGCCTATCTTCTCAAGCCCCTTAAGCTGCAGGACCTCATAGATAAAGTCTTTGAGCTGATCGGTCAGCCTTAAGTTTTCTTATGACGATCCAAGCCAACGTTCGTAAAATTTTATCAGATATTGAAGGAGTCTGCCTCAAGGCAGGCCGTAAGCCGCAGGAGATCGTCCTGGTCGCGGTCACCAAGACCGTGCCTCCAGAAATGGTCCAGGAAGCCATAGATGCAGGTATCGGGAACATTGCGGAGAACCGCGTGCAGGAAGCTGAAAATAAATTCCCGTTTCTGTTAGCCAAAAATCCACAGATCAAAGCGCACCTCATAGGCCACTTGCAGACCAACAAGGCCAAGGATGCCATCAAGGTTTGTTCCCTGATCCAGTCCGTGGACAGCTTGAAGCTCTCCCAGGAATTACAAAAACAGGCGGCTAAAACAGATCAACCCGTTGAGGTCCTGGTCCAGTTTAATACGGCCAGGGAAGAACAGAAATTCGGGGCCGATCCCAAAGATGCTTATGACCTGATCGAAGCCGTTAGCCTGCTTTCCTTTGTTTCCATTAAGGGGCTGATGTGTATGGCGCCCTATACCGAGGATGCAGGGATTATTCGCAAGACTTTTTCCGATTTGCGTGGTATAAGAGATGGTTTAAAGACGCGGTTTGCCGGGCATCCACGTGTGGATATGGGGATTTTATCCATGGGCATGAGCAGTGATTATAAGATCGCCATTGAAGAAGGCTCCACCATGGTGCGCATCGGCAGCGCGATGTTTAAAAAGGACAGTTTATGAATAAAACAATCTGTATTATTGGTGCTGGTAATATGGGGGAGGCTTTGATTAAAGGGCTTATTGATAAGTACCAGGTTCATTTTTGCGAGAGGAGCAAGGACCGTGTTATCCAAATACGCCAGAGCTACTCTAATGTTCTTATGGAAGGGTTTGACTCCATAAGAGCATCCTCTGTGATTGTTCTGGCAGTCAAGCCTCAAGATATGGAAGGGGATTGGATAGATACGGAAGGCGCTTTTCAATGGATAGCTATGGATGAATCTAGGAAAGATAAATTATATATTTCTATCGCTGCCGGGCTTCCTACGAAATATTTTGAAAAATGTTTAAAGAATGAAGTGTATTGTCCTCAACCACGAGTTGTCAGGGCTATGCCAAATTTGCCAGCATTAACCAATGCGGGTATCTCTGGAATTTGTAAGGGACAGTATGCAAAAGAAGAAGATGTGAAAACGGCTCAAGATGTATTG
>CAZFON010000381.1:0-1883 GCA_964520185.1 uncultured Planctomycetales bacterium
CAACGATCTCTTTGGCTTCCGAGGTCAAGGTGGATTCGAACAGCAGGATCTTCTCATTAAATCCCGTCGCACGCAGATGCAAGCCTTCGCTGGCATTGGAAACCGCCCAATATTTGCAGCCGCATCCCCGCAAACACTCAGCCACCTGGATCATTCCGTGGCCATAAGCTTCAGCTTTAATGACCGGCATAATGCCTAAAGGATGCGCCATATTTTTGTTGGCCAGCTTCTGTAATTCTTCGAAATTATGGGCCAACGCCTTAAGGTCCAGCTCGCACCATGCCGGCGGATGAACGACTGTTTGATAATTTAATATTTTAAGGTCCAATGGGTCCCCTTTTGGTAGTCACCTGGCAATCCTGCGGGTATAAATATAAGGGCAATAGTTTGGCGGCATCATCATATTGCTGCTTACGAAAACGCTCGTAGCTCATTGCCGCCATCACCTTAGCTTGAGGATACCACCATTTTTCATCCGCAAAAAGGCATTTACTCTTAATTTCCTTTCGATAAAGACCAAGGGCATCTCCGACAAAAAGCGTCTTGCCATGCACCTTTTTCAAAACATCATCAAGGCTGGTCAATAAATAATCGCTCTTACGGACAGCCCCGGCATCATAAAGACAAGCATAGACCTTTCCCCGGCGGGCATCATTGATCACGCATATCTCATCACAGTCGCCTGCTTCAACACCCCGGGCTATAATATCCAAGCTGGGAATGCCGACAATGGGTTTGCCTGTGCTCATGGCAAAAGCCTTGACCGTGGACAGGCCTACCCGCAAACTGGTAAACGATCCCGGGCCCAAGGCAATGGCAAATCCATCGATCTGGGAGAATTTGATCCCGGCAGCATCCAGCACTTTATCCATGGCCGGCAGGATGGCATCTTCCAGGACAGAAGCGGTCTCGAGGTTGCGGTGACGCAGGACCTTCTCATCGCGGCTTAGCGCTAAAGAGAAGATCTTGGTTGAGGTTTCAAAGGACAGGAAATACATATTCTTCTTTTATTTTCTCCCTGGTGTTTAAATTCCACCAGATAATATTGTTTAGGCTTATAGTCCCCTAAACGTTGCGGCCATTCGATGACACTGATGCCCTGGCCATAAAAATAATCGTCAAAATCCAGGGTGTCCACCTCCTGGGGCTTTTCCAGGCGGTAAAGATCAAAATGATAAATGGGCAGTTTCCCTTTATAGTAATTCATCAACACAAAAGTGGGGCTGTTGACTTTTTTAGGACTGACCTTGAGCGCCGAGCCTAAGCCTTTGACAAAGGTGGTTTTGCCAGCGCCTAGATCGCCCTGTAAAAGCACTATGTCCCCGGCTTTGAGCTGCCTGGCCAGACGCTCTGCGCAGAGTTTCGTTTCCTCTTCACTGTTAGAAATGAGAGAAACTTTGGGAACTAATTTTTTCTTTAACATTTGCTGTGATGGCGCCAATAGGATAAAAATAAAATGATTTCTGACTGGCCTGCCAATCCATCAAGGCCCTTGCCTTTTCAGGCGCCAAGGTTAATAAAAGTTCAAAATCTTCCCCATCATTCAAGGCCTGGGCCAAACTTGCCCCTTTTTGACGCGGGATAGAAGCATTATCCAAGCGCGCGCCCACCCTGCTCGCTTCAAGAAGATGGTTCAGATCCCCGGAAAGGCCGTCTGATATGTCCATCATGGCGCTGGGTTTAAAATACTGCACTAAAAACCTCGCTTGGCCCACACGCGGCCAAAAATTCAAGTGCCTGCCGCTTTTTAAAGAACCGCCCAAGGCCCCTGTGACAAAGATCCAATCCTTAGGCCTGGCCCCTCCGCGAGTGACTAAATTCTTCTTTTCTACAAGGCCGAGCATGGCCACACTAATGACGATTTTATCTGTTTTAATGGTATC
>CAZFON010000382.1:0-1868 GCA_964520185.1 uncultured Planctomycetales bacterium
TACCGCAGGTAATAAAAAGGTGACAGGTACATTTTTCTTTCCAAATATAAATTGAAAAATGTACCTGTCACCTTTTTTAGGACTTTTTAAGATTTAGCTTGGGTTTTTGATGCTCTTGAATATAATAAACCTATTATGATTTTTAGCTCCTCGATCGCCAAAAAGCAAATCGTCGCTCTGACAGGCTTTTTATTGATCTTATTTATCATTACCCATCTTGGCGGAAATCTCTTCATTTACGCAGGTCCTGACGTTTTAAATTCCTATGCGCATAAACTGCATAGCCTGGGACCTTTACTGTTGATCCCGCGAGCCTTGCTTTTTATTATCTTCATGGTCCATATCACCGTCATTCATATCCTGGTCATACAAAACATCAAGGCCAGGGGAGGTTTCAAGCGTTATGCCATTGAGCAGGCCGTTGGCAAACGATCCTTCAGCGAGCAGATCATCCTTTGGAGCGGGCTATATATCCTTGTTTTTGTGGTTTTTCATATCCTTGATTTTGCCATGGCTGACCAGAATGGGCCGCGCAGTTTTTTGTATGGCAAAAGTTACGGTCTATACGGCCTTGTTTTTAACGCCTTCAGCAACCCTGTGCATGGCTTGCTCTATATTGTGGCCATGTGCTTTTTGGGTCTTCATCTGGCCCATGGCACCCAAAGCGTGATACAAACCTGCGGCTTTCGGCCTAAATGGGCGCATGTATTTCAAAAATGCAGCAATTATTTTGCTGTGATCATGGCCACGGGTTACAGTTCCATCCCTATTTATGTTTATTGGTTGAGCCACAACGCCCTGTTTTTCCGTTTGAGCGTGGTCCGTTGAAAGAGAAAATATGCTAGACCCTAAAATCCCTCCAGGCGCTCTTCAAGACAAGTGGACCAGCCATCAGTTCAATTCCAAGCTGGTCAATCCTGCCAACCGCCGGAAATATAAGATCATTGTCGTGGGTACGGGCCTGGCCGGCGCATCTGCCGCAGCTTCCCTGGGGGAGATGGGCTATAACGTTGAATCATTTTGTTTCCAGGATTCCCCGCGGCGTGCGCATTCCATTGCGGCCCAGGGCGGTATTAACGCTGCCAAGAATTATCCCAACGATGGGGACAGTATCCGCCGGCTTTTTTATGACACCATCAAGGGTGGTGACTTCCGTTCCCGCGAAGCCAATGTCTATCGTTTGGCTGAGGTGAGCAACACCATCATCGATCAATGCGTCGCCCAGGGCGTGCCTTTTGCCCGCGAATACAGTGGTTATCTGGATAACCGTTCCTTTGGTGGGGCGCAGGTATCGCGTACCTTTTATGCCCGCGGCCAGACCGGCCAGCAGCTTTTATTAGGAGCTTACCAGGCCATGATGAAGGAAGTCGGCAAAAAGACCGTTGTCATCCATCCCCGGACAGAAATGTTGGACCTGGTTGTTGTCGATGGCGTTGCCCGCGGTATCATCGTGCGTAATTTACTTACCGGACAAATTGAATCCCATGCAGCTGACGCTGTCGTTCTGGCTACCGGCGGCTATGGCAATGTTTTTTATCTGTCCACCAATGCCAAAGGGAGTAATGTGACAGCCACCTGGCGTGCGCATAAGAAAGGGGCTTTCTTCGGCAATCCTTGTTATACGCAGATCCATCCAACCTGTATTCCCGTACATGGGGATTATCAATCCAAATTGACCTTGATGAGCGAATCCTTGCGCAACGACGGCCGCGTGTGGGTGCCACGAAAGGCAAAAGACACCAGGCCTGCTCACGAGATCCCCGAGGAAGAACGCGATTATTTCCTGGAACGCAAATACCCTGCTTTTGGTAATCTGGTACCCCGTGATATCGCCTCCCGTAACGCCAAGGAACAATGTGACGCAGGAC
>CAZFON010000383.1:0-1863 GCA_964520185.1 uncultured Planctomycetales bacterium
ATCCTCGCTGAGGTGCTGGGTGACGAGCCCGGGCTGACCGTCACCACCAGGGTGTTTTTGTCGATGAGGGGATTGCGATAACGGAATTCACTGGATGTATCCACCTCAACCGGCACCCGCGCTAAACTTTCAATGATGTATTTGCCCACCAACCCGGCATGATACGCCGTGCCGCAGGCCACAATGGTCACCTTACGGATTTTTTTTAAGATCTGGTCGGATATCCCCAAGCCATCAAGAACAAGGCGTTTATTTTTCAAGCGCAGCCCCAACATCTGCTTGAGCACCTCCGGCTGATCATGGATTTCCTTAAGCATGAAATGCGGATAACCCTCTTTACGGGCGGTTGTCAGATTATATGAGACCGTATCTATTTTAGGTTTAGCGCTCTTCCCTTCAAAACTCCATAGTTCAACCTTTTCCTTGGTCAGAACAGCGATCTGGCTGTCCTTCAGGTAGATCACCTTGCGGGTAAAATCCAGGATCGCCGGCACATCCGAAGCAATGAAATTTTCATGTTCTCCGATACCGACGATCAGCGGCGAACCTACACGCGCAGCGATCAACATGTCCGGATGGTCGCGGCTGATGATGCCCAGGGCAAAGGTGCCTTTGAGCTTAGCAATAGCCTGGCGGACCGCGGAGAGCAAATCCCCCTTATAAAAAGAAGCGATAAGCTGGGGAATGACTTCGGAATCAGTTTCGGATATGAATTTGTATCCCTTTTTCTTAAGGCTGGTCTTCAATTCCTGATAGTTCTCAATGATACCGTTGTGGACAACGGCAATGGTGTGCTTGGTGTCTGTATGCGGATGGGCATTAATATCCGAAGGAAAACCATGGGTGGCCCAACGCGTATGGGAAATCCCTGCATGGGCAAAAGGCAATTTCTTGAGCCTGATCAATTCTTCCAGATTACGGATCTTGCCTTTGGATTTGCAAACGATAAGACTGGAGTTGTGGTCCAAAAAACCCACCCCGCTGGAATCATAGCCGCGGTACTCGAGTTTTTTGAGGCTCTCGATCAGGATAGGCAGGGCGTCTTTTTGTCCGACGTAACCAACGATACCACACATAGGAAAGACCTCCCCTATCTGAAGGAAGGCAGATAAGCTCTTTTAAGAAGGTTTGATGTTAATGAGCGTGATAACCTTATGGGAACCGTTTTTACGGCGGGTAAAATAGACTTCCCCGTCGCATGCGGCCGTTAGGGAACTGCGGCCGATCACGTTAAGGCCGGGTTTCCAACGATCCCCTTGACGGGTTAAAATAGTACCTGATTTGACCTTCTGGCCGCCGGACACCTTGACACCGGCCGTTTCCCAATAATATTTACTTGTAATTCCACCAACTCGACCGCCCATAACTCAAAACCTCCCATAAAATAAAACTTCTCACAAGCCCCACAATATACACTAAATAAATATGGACGTCTACCTATTTTTCAGACGTACTAAATAAAGGTGACAGGTACATTTTTTTACTAAAATTATTAAAAAAATGTACCTGTCACCTTTATTTGTTCTTATTTGCCTGCCAAAATCGGATCGATTTGGGCCTTAAAACCACTGATGTCCCGGGCATTGGTTTTGTGGCCGTCGAGATAAAATGTCGGCGTGCCGCGCACATCCGCCTCAGAACCCAGTTGCATATCATCCTGGATATCTTTCTCCCACTGGGCATCCTTATTTTTGTAATCAGCCATCAACTTATTGTAATCCAATTTCAGGCTTTGGGCATATTCCTTTATTTTGGCATCTGAAACATCGCCGCCGTTTTGCAGCAAGAGCTCCATCATGCCCTGGTACTGACCCTGTTCATTGGCAGCCAAAGCCAGCTTCGCTGCCGGACGGGCATTAGGAT
>CAZFON010000384.1:0-1853 GCA_964520185.1 uncultured Planctomycetales bacterium
ATAGAAGTCTGCATAGGGGCTTTTAAAATTGAGGGAGCTCCAGATTACGGTTATGGATCTCGACAATCAGCATGAGGCGGAATTTCAACAAGGACTTAAAATCTTTATATTACTTGGGACTAAAGCCGGAGGTGGCATGAAAAGCACGGCTGGCCTCAATTTCCACCAGGGTATTCTCATAGTTATCAATAAGCTGGTCATCGGTAAGCTTCACAATGGCAGGCTTTTCCAAAAGGGCCACGTCCGACGGATATTCGGCCAGGGCCAACGGCATTAAACACAGGACCATCATCAAGATAATTACAGATTTTTTATACATAATCTCCTAACATGGATTAAAAATGGCGTCGGTTTAAGTTAATTATATGGTAACATACAGGATGCTTCAAGCCTTTTTACAGGGAGCATTCGAACTTGTCTTCCCTGACAATTGCCTGTTGTGCCGCAAATACCTTAATAGCCGCCACCAGCGCCAGTTATGCCCCGCTTGCCTGGCCTCTTTAGAATTCAATCCTGATCCGTTTGATCATCCTTCGAGCTCCGGCATGGCTTTTGATGCTGTCTGGTCCGCCTGCCTTTATAATGAAACCGCCCAAAAGCTGCTGCATGCCTTTAAATATAACTCCAAAACATCTTTAAGTAAGACCTTTGTGCCTCTGATGATCGATTTCATTGATAAGCACCAGATTCCCCTGCAAAAATTTGATCTGATCTCCCCCGTCCCTTTGCACCCTGTCAGATTACGGGAAAGAGGGTACAATCAATCGGCTTTACTAAGCATTGGCTTAAGCAAGCATTATGGGATACAACATGCGGAAAATGCACTGGTTAGAGACAAAAAAACAACTACCCAGACGGAACTGGGGGCAAAACAACGCTGGACAAACATGGAAGGTGCTTTTAAAATAAAAAATTCAACGTCTATAGAAGGCAAGAACATTATCTTGGTGGATGATCTGTTTACAACAGGAGCTACGGTCAACGATGCCTCCCGGGCCCTGAAAGAAGCCGGCGCCAAACAGGTGGGCGTATTTACTTTTAGTATGACCATAGATAAATAGCTATGCATATATTGAGAAATTATATATTAAGGGAATGCCTGACGCCATTTACGTTGTCGATCAGCATATTGACCAGCGTTTTTCTGCTTGGATATCTTCCGCAACTGGCCAATAAGGTCATTAACGGCGGAGTGTCCCTGGCTGCCATGAGCCAGGTTTTTATGTATTATGTGCCCATCCTCATGGGTTATACCCTGCCCATTGCCTGCCTGATCACCGTGATCCTGGCCCTGGGACAGATGTCCTCGCAAAATGAGATCCTGGCCATGCGCGCCTCGGGTATTCACCTGCTGCGTCTCCTGGCTCCATTGACCGTCGTAGGGGTGGCCCTGTGCATGGTGGTTTATATACTCAACGACCGCCTCATCCCCCGGGCTTATGTAGCCCAAACGCGCATCCTGCAGGAAACCGGCAGCCAGGACCCTTCAGCCATGCTGGAACCTGGTAGTTTTATCAATGCCTTTGACAAATACATCGTCTTTATTTACCGGATAGAAGGCGATCTGTTATACGGGGTGAGGATCTACCAGCCTGCGCCCAACAAGCCTACCAAGACCATCATTGCCGAGCAAGGCGAATTCGTCCATGTCCCCGGCAAGGACCAGCTGATGCTCAAGCTCATCAACGGAACCACCGATGAGCCTGATCTTTCGAATCCCAACAATTTTTATAAACTTAATTTCCAGACCTCCTTTATCACCATGGACCTTTCCAAGAAAAAGTCCACCGGCGAAAAAAAATCGCGGGCCATGACCATGCAGGAACTGTCCAAAAAGATCCATACTTTGCGCA
>CAZFON010000385.1:0-1847 GCA_964520185.1 uncultured Planctomycetales bacterium
GTACCTGTGCCGATATCTAAAAACGATACGAATTTACCTCTATTATCTTCGATGAATCGGGCCATTAGTTGAGTTGTTTCATGCAGGCCCGTTCCAAAAGACATTAAAGTATCTATTAAAATATAATCCCTGCCGCGGCGTGTTTTATATTTATTCCTGTGCCAGACAGGCACAACATCCATTTTTTTAGTCAACGCAGTGGGTTTCCACTGGTTTTTCCACCGGGTCAGCCAATCCTTGGCGGCAAGATGGTGCGTGGTTATTTTAACATCTGGCAAAGAGAGGCGGATAAAAAGTCTTTTCAAGCGAACAAATTTTGCAGGAGTCTTATCAAAAAGCTCAAGGGAATAAAAGTCTTTGATGATCGAAAGGATCAAGTCGCTTTCAGCATATCCCAAACTAAAAAGCACTGCCTTGACCGGACCCAGGGCCTGCTCTGATCTTGATCGAAGTTGAAGTTGATAAACGGCCTTAAGTGTTCGATCTTGAATGGGCACCCTGGCTTGAGCGATCATGATTTAAAACGGATCAGGGATGGGGCATATTCCTTGGGCGCCTCGAAACCCAGAAGGTTCAACAAGGTCGCAGCCACATTGGCCAGCCCCTGACCGGGGATATTCGCCATTTCATATTCTCCCTGATAAGCGGGATCAACAATGGCGCATGGCACAGGGTTCAAGGAATGGGCTGTGCTTATCTGTCTCTTACCGTTCTTGACCGTAAACATCTCATCAGCGTTGCCGTGGTCTGCCAAAAGCACGGCAATGCCTTTCAGTTCGCGGATGACATCCAATAATTTAGCAACACCTTCATCCACCGTCTGAACAGCAACAATGATGGCTTCCGGAACGCCGGTGTGCCCAACCATGTCGCCGTTGGGATAATTCAGGCGGCCGAATTTATACTTTCCGCTTTTTAACAGCTCAATGGTTTTCTCCGTGATCTCAGGTGCCTTCATTTTAGGCGCCTGGTCAAAACGGACCCTGTCCGATGGGATCTCAATATAGGTCTCCAGTTTATCGTTGACATAACCTGACTTATTGCCGTTCCAAAAATAGGTCACATGGCCGTATTTCTGGGTCTCTGAAATGGCAAAGGACGTAATGCCGTTGGCGCACATGTACTCGCCCACGGCGCCATCTATTTTCGGCGGCGGCACTAGATAATGCTTAGGGATATGGAGATCTCCGTCATATTCCATCATCCCTGCAAAAAGCACGTCAGGCACGCGTATGCGGTCGAATTTATCGAAATCCTTTTCTTCGAAGGCCCTGGACAACTCAATGGCCCTGTCCCCGCGAAAATTAAAAAACACCACGGAATCTCCGTCCTCAATGGTACCCACCGGACTGCCGTCGTCTTCGATACAGAAAGGATCCAAATACTGGTCCGTACTCTTAGGGTCTTCTTTATAGAAAGTCTCCACCGCTTCCTTGGCTGAAGCAAAACGCCGGGCACGTCCCAAAACATGGGCTTTCCAGCCGCGTTCGACAATAGACCAGTCCGCGTTATAACGGTCCATGGTCGTCACCATGCGGCCCCCGCCAGAGGCAATACGGTATTCATAATTTTTGTGGGAAGCGTTGATTTCCTTAAGGACGCCTTCGGTCTTATCAATGTAGGTCAGGGCCGATCTTTCATAAACATCCCTGCCGTCCAAAAGCGCATGGATACAGACACGGCGAACGCCTTCCTCGGCACAGCGGCGCACCATGGCCAATAACTGGTCAATATTGGAATGCACATTGCCATCGGACAAAAGGCCTATGAAATGAAAGACCTTGTTCTCGGATTTGACGCGCTCGACCAATTTTTTCCATGTTTCTGTCTCAAAAATGGCGCCGCTT
>CAZFON010000386.1:0-1844 GCA_964520185.1 uncultured Planctomycetales bacterium
CAAAATTTATTAACCATCTGATTAAAAGTAATTATGTTCTAGGACTTCAACGAAGACAAGAGTTTTCTGAATTTTTTTTGGGAGGCGAGTTTAACGAAGACGTCGACGATTTTGGGATCGAACTGCGAGCCGCGGCATTTGACCAGTTCAACCAGCGCACTGTTGATGGACAACGACGAGCGCCAGGGCCTGCCCCGCACCATGGACTCGAAAGCATCAACGCAGGCGATGATCCTTGCCCCGAGGGGGATCTGCTCTTTTTTCAACCCCGACGGATAACCGCTGCCGTCATATTTTTCATGATGGTGCAGGATGATCGGCAACACGGGCTTGAGAAAATCAACGGAAGAGATCAACGCGACACCCTGCTCGGTATGCTGGCGGATCACCTTGAATTCCCGGGCAGACAATTCACCGCGTTTGGACAAAATGCTAAACGGCACGTCGATGAGCCCCACGTCATGCAGGAGCCCCGCGTATTCAAGCTGCTTAAGCCCGTCGATGTTGACCTTCAAATGTACCCCTAAAACCTTGACGATCTCCATATACACCGGCGGATGGGTGAGACCGGAAAGGGCCTGTTTCTTGAGCAGGTTACCGATGGAGTCGATCGAACCCAAAATGATCTTCTCGTGTTCCTGATGCAGTTGCAGGTTCTTGATGGCCGTGACCACCTGCTCGGCAAAGACCGAAAGCATCTCATAATCAAAATCACTGAAGGGGCCTTCGCCCGCCCCCCGATGGACAAAAATGGCACCCAAATAATCATCGGCGATCAAGGGCAGGCCGATGCAGTCTTCCTTCAGGACCGAGGCCCCGCGGGTGACCGAAAGGACCTGTTCCCCTACTTCTTTAAGCTCACGCGGATGATCTCGCCAAATGTTGATCTGGTTGTCAAAGCTGGCGCAGACCGTCACATTTTTGCTGACCGGGTCGACCAGATAAACGCTCGCCGAGGAAGCACGGATGAACTGGCACAATAAACGGGTGAGCCTCAGGGTCAGTTCCTTGACGGTATAAGTGGAATTCACCAGACGGTAGACCATATGCACCGCCGAGAGGACCAGATGATACCGCTTGGAAGAAGGTACAGGATGACTCATCATATGTTTCAAACTTTCTGGTACGGATCGAACAGCCGTTTATGCTCGTCTAAGGCAAAGCGGTCCGTCATAGAGGCGATATAGTTGCATATGACCGCATATTGCTGGGACCGAATGTATTTCTTTTTACGTGAATAAATATCATAAGGCAACTGCTTGGGATTCTTCAAATAAACGTCAAATAGCTCACCGATGATACGGCGCGCCTTGGTCGTCATCCGTTCGACTCGCCAATGATGATAAAGTTTTTCATTCAGCAACTGCTGTAAATGCTGACGCTCCTGGTGCATGGTTTTGCTGAAGGCCACGACATATCCTTTATGGTCCTTCACGTCTTGAGCGGACTTAAAACTAAGCCGTGTGATCCGTTCGTAAGTGGCTTTCAAAAGGTCCTTGACCTGCATGTCGATCAATTCCTTGACCACCTGGTAACGGAACATGTTGCGGTCAGGCGTATTGCCGACCGCACTGATCTTTTCCACCGCTTTCTGCCACAGGCGGCTTTCCATCAGATCTTCCTCAACGATGCATCCCGAGGTCAGGCCATCGTCCACGTCGTGGTTCAGGTAGGCCAGGGAATCCTCGATGTCCAGCCGGATCGCGTCCAGCTCCACCCGGCTCGCCTGCAATAGCGCGCGGGCGGCTGCCGTCCGGTCGCGACGGCGGGCCTTGGCGTCGCCCACGATCTCGCCCAGCACCCGGATCACCTCGACCCGGGTCGCCGCCGGCACGTCCCAGCCG